>NZ_JAQDKY010000040.1:16576-37902 GCF_027662325.1 Blautia faecis
TCGTATTCCAGCACGAGCACATTCCACCAGCGTTGCTTTCAAATATTTATTTCCTTTCCGTATTCGTGTACTCATCTTTTTTCCGGCGCTTTCCTTACACTCAGGCACAAGCCCCGCCCATGAGCTGAAACGGGATTCATTTTGAAAGTGCTCCATTTCCACACCAGTTTCCGCTAAAATTCGTTCTGCACTTTTTCTTCCAATCCCAGGCATATCATCCAAAGCTTCGATTGCCCAATTTATGGATTCTGTTTTTTTTTACTAAATCCATAATTAAAGCGGTCAGGCTTTCAATATGCCCAAGTTGATGTTTCAACATTTTTTGCTGATGTTCTGATATCCGTCCTTGTAGGGATTTCTGCATTTCTGGAATTTTATCTCTGGCTCTTCCTTCAGCAAGTTCACTTAAAACAACCGGATCTGTTTCTCCAGATACAATTGCCTTTAAAATTGTCATACCGCTTTTTCCGCTGATATCGGTAATTACACTGCTCAATTTAACATTGCAGCCTTCTAACACAGCCTGGATTCGATTTAATTCACGAGCACGTTCTTCAATTACCTCCTGGCGGTAACGGGTTATTTCTCGCAGTTCTCTTTGATCCCTATTTGGTATGTAACTTGCTTTTACTAATCCATGGCGTACCAGATCGGCAATCCACTCTGCATCTTTTACATCCGTCTTACGTCCGGGAACTCCTTTGATATGCTGCGCATTCACAACCATGATCGGTATCTGTTCTTCTTCAAATATATTATATACAGGTTTCCAATAAGAGCCCGTACTTTCCATGGCAGCCATCTCACAATCTGTTTCTTTCAGCCACGAAACTAATTGGAGAATATCTTCCGTCATTGTTGAAAACTGACGGATTTCTTTTTTTCTGACACTCGTAAAAATACAGGCTACCATCATATTTTTATGAATGTCAATCCCACAACACCGCTTATACAATACTTCCATAAAGCAAACCTCCTTCGCATAAGCCGATGCAGCTCCTTGCTTAATTGTTGGCTGTCCTGCGTCCTCATCAAAACCCGATGGAAACAAAAAGTGGTACACCTAAGGAGCTGAAAATCAGTCTGTCGGACGGGCTTGTAAGCACCAATCCCCTTCCGATCTTATTCGGCACCTTAAGTATACCACTACATAACGTATAGCTAGTATCCAGTTTTCATTTATTGTGGTGAGATTTTCTCATGATTGTCTGTCGGGAAATAGATAGTTCCAGAGCAGAGAGGGTATGACTCACAACGAGTCATACCCTCTCTGAATTTATCTGAAAAAAGAAAAAAGATGGCTAACGACAACCATCTTTCTCTCCGTTACATGTTATAATGTAACTATGCTAACCAATAATTATTATAATGATTTTTTTGAATTAGGGCAACAGAAAATTAACTTTAGTTTCTTCGAATTGAGTTTACCTGACGACGATCCAGTCTATACCCTGAAAAAAGTGATGGAGGAATTAGATTTTTCTGGCTTGTTAGCCAATTGTTCAGATAAGGGAAGAACCGGGTACAATCCAATCATGATGTATGCTGTAGTTACCTATGCAAATATGCGGGGAATACGTTCTGTTGACCGTATTGTTGATCTGTGTGAAAGAGACCTTGCTTTTATCTGGCTGACGCGCGGAAAAAAACCGAAATGTGATGCTTTTTATGACTTTAAAAACAGGAAGTTGACATCTGATGTCCTGGATGACCTGAATTACCAGTTTATGCGGCGGCTGCAGAAAGAAGGGCTGGTCACATTAAAAGAACTTTTTATTGACGGTACAAAGATAGAGGCAAATGCGAACCGTTATACTTTTGTATGGCGCGGAAGCATCAATTACCATCTTGCAGGCCTCCTGGATTCTATCGACCAGCTTTTTGGAAAATATAATGCTTTTTTATAATCTAATAGCTTTTGAAAATCTAATGCTGCTATTTTAAATCCGAAGAATAACCGGGTACGTTTTTTGCCATGCACAGGTATCTTGTCCACATGATATCTTCGACGAAGAAGAGAGGGAATTGCTTCTACTCCATTTCTAAATTTTGCATATTCAGAAAATTCTTCCGTCTGCATGTACTGTAATTGTTTTGCACGACCAACGGATTTCCAAGATACTTCCTTTCGGACTCGTGTTTTTAGAAAACGCGACTGACACCGTTCTTTGTAAGGACATCCTTCGCAGTCACTTATCCGAAAATACGCAACGGAACGCTCATTGCCTGGATCATAGATACAGTCTTCAGGTACACGATTATTCTTACATTTGATGAGATATTTTCCATCATCAGTAAAAACAAAATCAGCATATATTTCATCTGGTTTGCGTCCTGTGAAATTGGTTGTAACAAGTTTTAGATTATGTTCAGATGCTAAACGTGAGTTCTCTTCTCCGCTGTATGCCCCATCGGCAACAATAAAAGAACCATCAGAAAAATCTTTTTTCTCATTAAGATAATCTTTCATAAACTGATTATCTGCGTAGGTATTTTGCTGGTAATCGTAGACAATGACCAGACTGCTTTTTTCTCCGACAGCTTCAACTACGTTTCCAACGTATCCAAGATGTCTGCCACCTGCTTTATAGCGGAAAGTGGCTTCTGGATCAGAAGGATTAAGCAATACTTCTGAAGGATTTTCAACTTCCTCTTTTTTGTCGAAGCCGCCTTGAGCCACCATCATCAATGATTGTGCGTTCCTTTAATAGGCGAATAAGAAGCTGATATTCACTTGTATCATCAAAATCACCGGTTGAATCACAAATCTTTATCAAGATATCTGCATCTTTCATCACAACAACGTTTCTCTCAGTTGCATCCATATCCCGCTTGTGATAAATGCATTTATTATAATCATCTTTTTTAATATAATGATATTGTTCATCCGGAATTTTTGTTCCACGCTCATCCATTATTTTGCAAAGATTAGCAACACAAGTATAAAACAATTCAAGCAATGAGAGGTTTCTGATATTTGCAGCAACCATTAAACTGTCCATACGTTGTTTATCCGGAGTGATATCCATAAAATCAGATATTTCTTTTGCCATTTTTACAACACATTCATGAATAAGATCAACATCATGCTCTGTTTCCTCTTGCTCTAAACCTGCTGAGGGTTCTGTCACTAATTGGCTGCTCTTCAAAACTGGTTGTGTGCAGTACATACTGATAGCGGATATCAAATGCCATAGCTTCAACGATCTCATCGTCAGTAACATTAAGAGCTTCTTTAAGAATCAGTGCCCCAACAATCACATTGACCGGAGTATTAGGTCTGGATGCTTTTTTACTGTAAAGAACAGAAAAAATATTTTCATCAATAGCAGGAAAAACTTTGTCTGCAAAAGTATTTGCCCATGATTTTTCTAACATTCGTTTTTCGCGTTCTGTAAGATTAAAAGTACTGTCTAAAACAGTAAGCTGTTGATTATCATTTTTAACAAAAGACATATAGATCACCTCATAAAATGCTACCTACATTTTACCAAAGAATCCAATGTTTTTACATATCGTGTTAAGTTTTCAAGGTACAAATTTATATCAAAGGCTATAAACCTTTTGACACCCTAATCTTTTATTTTATCTTCTCCGGAGCAGTTTTTTACACTGGCTTACAGGTGCATCCGATTCCCAGTCCATCCGGACCGATATGACAGGACAAACCGAAGGAAAGTTTATCACACATGACTTCCATTCCCGGGAAACTTTCTTTAATCTGGTTTACCCATTCTTCTGTCACTTCATCGGTACTGCTGGACGCCGCCATCAGGTACACTTTACCCGCAGCATATTCTTCTCGGAAATTCGTTTCCAGCTCATGCTTCATTGCATCGATCATAACTTTACGTGATTTCTTCATACCACGGCATTTCTGGTAGATATCAAGCTTTCCTGTGCTGAAATGCATAACAGGTTTGATATTCAGGACATCTGCTGCCAAAGCTGTCACAGAGCTGACTCTTCCTCCTTTTTTGAGATATTTCAGTGTGCTGAGCCCGATATAAATTGTCATTTTTTCTCTGGTTTCTTCAAGAATTTTCTTGATTTCGACTACACTGTATCCTTCTTCTGCCATTTCTACTGCATCAAGAACAGAACGATGCATCGGGGTTGCCACACGACCGTTATCTACGACAAACACCTTACCGGCAAATTCATCTTCATTTGCCATGGCTTCTGCTGTCATACAGGACCCACTTAAAGCACTACTAAGAGGAATATAAACAATCTCCTCATATTCTTTCAGCATCTCTTTCCACATATCCATAACTTCTGTTGGTGACGGCTGAGATGTAGATACATCTACGCCCTTTCGAAGCATATCATAAAATTCATCTCTGGAAAGATCTACTCCTTCACGATACACTTTCTCTCCGATATAAAAGGGCATCGGTAGTACCTTAATTCCGAGTCTCTGCGCTTCTTCGCTCAAAATTCCACTGTGGCTGTCTGTCATGATTCCTATTTTCTTCATAATATCTTCTTCCTTTGTAATCTATTTTTATAACGTCTTAATAATCGGCATTACACTTCATTTATATTTGTATCATATCATTATTTTTCATTCGGCAAAATAAAGGATGACGCAATTTCCTCCTCCGCATACTCTTCCACATCCGTTCTCGTTACTCGTTTTATATGTTGTTTTTTTAGGCGCAGATATACGAACTCCCGGAATATAGTATAAAATACCGATACAAGTGGAATGAAAATCAGCATACCTATAATTCCCATAAGATTTCCGCCGATTGTAACTGCCGCCAGTACCCAAATTGATGGAAGTCCTACTGATCCGCCAACCACATGAGGATAGATCAGATTACCTTCTATCTGCTGCAAAAGCAGAAAAACTATAATAAATAAAACTGCCTGTTTTGGATTTACCATAAAGATCAGAAAACTTCCCACGGCACAGCCAATAAAGGCTCCAAAGATAGGAACCAATGCGGTAAACGCGATCAAAATTCCAATTAAAAGTGCATATGGCATTTTTAAAATACTTAGCGTGATAACAAACATCATTCCGAGAATTACTGCTTCCAGACACTGCCCTGCAAGAAAATTTGCAAATGTCCGATATGTCAGCGAACATATGTTAAGAATTGCATCTGCTTTTTGTTTTGGCATAAAAGCGAAAATCACTTTTCTTACCTGTAAATGTAATTTTTCCTTCTGAAAAAGAATATAGCATGCAAAGGAAAACGAAATAAAAAAGGTCGCTAATCCACTGGCAATGGAACCTACTGCTGACATCGTCGTATTCATCATATTTCCGACTCCGTTTCCAAGAATACTTATTCCCCATTTAATTGCCTGATCAGGCTGAAACTGCAGCTGATCTACCAATTTCATAATATCCTGATTATCATGTGAAATTTCCCGAATCCAGTTTTGCATCTGTGGAATAAAATCTGAAATACTCGTCATCAGATTTCCCATGGTCTGTGTAAGCTGTGGAATCACACCAAACATTACCAATACCATTACACCTGCTGCCAATATAATTGTAAGAAGCAGGCTTATCGGTCTCGCAGCTTTTTTTCCTATTTTATTATTTTCTTTTATCTTTCCGAGCATTTTCTTTTCCAGGAAACTCATTGGTACATTAATCACAAAGGCAATTGCACCACCAAGCGCAAAAGGAAACACAATTTTCCATATTGACTTCAGCACTTCAATCACCACATCGAATTTCCACAAAGCAACTACAAGAAATGCCGTAAACACAATCAGTTCTCGAATTTTTTTCATAGAACATCTACTTAAATCCACTATCTTTTCCCTCTTTTTCTTAGTTTCATACGTATACACTTAAGTAATTGAATAATCAGAAGGCTTGCAAAAGCATATAAATATACACATCCAAGCTGCATCAGATTCAACGTTTCCACTTTGAATAAGTTATGGAAACCAGGAACCGTCAGTACTGTTGTAATGAGTACTGCACCTAACACAAATGCTCCCTGAAGCCACTTGTTATGAAAGAGACCTTTTGTAAAAATGACCGGATGATCTGATTTGCAATTATATCCATGAAACAAACGTGCCAGACAAAGAGTTCCAAAAGCATACGTGCTTCCAAGCAATGTACCATTCTGGTTGTATCCTGTCAAAAAACTGATCATTGTCATTGCTCCAATTACCAAACCTTCCAGACCGATTTTGCTAAGAAAATCTTTTGTCAATATCGACTCATCTGCCAATCTCGGTTTTTCACTCATCACTTCACTTCTATCCGGCTCTAAGCCTAACGCAATTGCCGGAAGACTATCCGTCAAAAGATTAATGAAGAGTAAATGTACTGGTGCAAATGGCACCGGAAGTCCTGCAACCGATGAACAAAGAACGGTTAAAATTGCTCCGAAATTTCCTGACAAAAGAAACTGTATCGCATACTTGATATTCTGATATAAGTTTCGTCCATTTTCCACTGCTTTTACGATTGTTGCAAAGTTATCATCTGTAAGTACCATCGCTGCTGCATCTTTCGCAACTTCCGTTCCGGTCATTCCCATTGCAACACCAATATCTGCCTGCTTTAATGCCGGTGCATCATTGACACCGTCTCCTGTCATTGCCACAATCATTCCTCTTTCCTGCCATGCCCGAACAATGCGAATTTTATGTTCCGGTGACACTCTTGCATACACAGAAATATTTGAGACAAATTCTTTGAGTTCCTCGTCACTCATATTTTCTATATCTGCCCCTTCACAGGCTTCCGATAAATCATGTAATATTCCAACTCTCTTTGCAATTGCTGCTGCTGTAATTTTATGATCTCCGGTGATCATAACCGGTCGAATTCCCGCTTTTATACATTCCGCTACCGCAGCTTTTGATTCTTCTCTCGGAGGATCCATCATCGCAATCAAACCAAGAAATACTAAGTGATCCTCATCTTGTATCGTTAATGTGTGATTCTTAGGAATTTCACGATAGGTAAAAGACAATACTCTTAAACCTTCCATCGAAAATTCCTGATTTTGACGTTGTATTTTTTCTTTATCTTCCTCAGTAATTTTTCGAATTCCCTCTTTCGTCCAGATTTGCTCTGTACGTTCCAGGAGCTTGTCGACTGCACCTTTTACAATCATTTGATTTTTACCATCTATCAGGTGAAGTGTTGACATCATCTTTCGATCACTGTCAAATGGCAGTTCTCCATTTCTTGGATAAAGCTTTCTTACGCTTGCCGCCTCTATCCCATATCGACTTCCAAGATTAATCAATGCTGTTTCTGTCGGATCTCCAATTTCTACTCCATTTTCATTTGTCGAATCATTACATAGAATACTGTAATTTAAAAGACATTTTTGTGCCTGATCTGATATATCAATTGCCTCTGCTGAAATTCTTTTTCCATCTATATAATAATCTTCAACCGTCATTTTATTCTGTGTGAGCGTTCCTGTCTTATCCGAACAAATAATAGAAACACTTCCAAGTCCTTCTACCGCCTGTAGTTTACGAATGATTGCATGCTCTTTTGCCATCTTCTGTGTTCCGAAAGAAAGTACAATTGTCACGATAGAACTTAGCGCTTCAGGAATTGCTGCTACTGCAAGTGCTACTGCAAACATAAATGCACTGCTGATCTTTTCACCGCGGAACACATTTATTGCAAATAAGAGTCCGCAAAATACCAGAATCATAATAGAAAGCTTCTTTCCAAAGACTTCCAAACTCACCTGAAGTGGTGTCTGTTTTTCCGAAGTTGACTTCAAAAGTCCTGCAATCTTTCCGACTTCTGTCTGCATTCCTATATCCGTTACAACAGCTTTCCCACGCCCATACGTTACAAAACTACCGGAAAATAACATATTTGTCCGATCACCAAGTGGCGCTTCCGTCAATATTGTATCCATGTTTTTCTCAACTGCAAGACTTTCTCCTGTAAGAGCACTCTCATCAATCTTAAGACTTGCATTTTCAATCAGTCTTCCATCAGCCGGAATCATATCTCCTGCTTCAAGCAGTATCACATCTCCAACAACCAGTTCTCTTGCCGGAATTTGAACGACTGTACCATCACGCAATACTTTTGCCTCCGGGCCAGAAAGATTCTTTAAACTCTGCAGAGATTGTTCTGCTTTTACCGTCTGTATTGTTCCCAAGATTGCATTGATCGTAATAACCGTCACGATAACTGCCGCACTTTCCACATCTCCAAGCATACCAGATATGATTGCTGATGCAATTAGAATCAGTACAAGAAAATCCTTATACTGTTCAAAGAAAATCTGCAGGATACCTTTCTTCTTTCCTTCTGTAAGTTCATTCCACCCACACTTTTCTCTGGATCTTTTCACCTGTTCACTCGTAAGCCCAGATTTCTTGCCATTCACCCTTTCAAGAACCTCTTCTACCGTCTGCTGATAAATTTCCTTCATCACTTCCGCCTCCTCGTTCTCCTAAATATTTTTCTAGTCATTGCAATATAAAATTGCTTATACAGTCTCTTCCTTAAGAGTCCTGGTATTCTGGATAATATACAGAGCGACCGATATGACCATCATTATAGCGCACAAACCAATCAACAGATCTGATACCATCGGTGTAATGTGGAACCATATAATATGCACCGCTGCAGTTCCATATAATAAAAAGGTTACTATCTTTCCATGCCAGTCTGCACCATGTACTTTTCCTGTCTTTCGTATCACAAGACATCCACTGACTACCATATACAGCTCCTTACCTGCCATTATTACGATTAAAAGAAGCACATGCGGAAAACGAGTAAACAGACAGATTAACATCGCTGCCTGTGTCAGCTTATCAGCCACCGGATCAAGTATTTTTCCTAAATTACTAATCCTATGGAATCTTCTTGCGATATATCCATCAGCAAGATCCGTAAGACCAGACAGCAATAAGATTTCACCAGCTAACAGAGGATTTTTCTTTACACAATAACTCCATATAATTACCGGAATCAGACAAAGCCGAAAAAAAGAAAGAAGATTAGGAACCGTAATAATTCTATTCAAATTTTCTTCCTGATTCACTTCACTCTGCATGTACGGTCACCTCACTTTCCTTTTTTTTAGACATAAACCAATAAAATATAACACAAAATGCTAAAGCAAACACAACACCAAAAACATTTTGAATCACTCTAAGACTAACCGCTCCTTGTAGTCCATAAGTCTCTGCAGCAATGGCTAAAGCACCAAATGTGTTAAATACTGCCTGCCAGCCATATTGTGCTGAAAGTCCTACACCGATTCCACCAAGAATTCCTATATATGCATAGATTGACGAAGGAAGCAGAAAATATAATACTGTAAAACATATAACACCTGCAATATTTCCGACAATCCTTTTACGGACTCTGTAGTGCATATCTTCCATAAACGGCAAAATCGCGGACATGGCCGCAATACCAGCCCACATTGCACGTGGCATATTACAAAGTTCTGCAATGCAAAGGACAATCGGTACGCATAAAATCTGACATATCTGCCATTTTGTTCTGGAAGAAGTGATATCAAATTCTTGTATCAGATCTTTCAGATTTCTTTTATAAGTTCTGTTTTTATGATTTCGATAAAATACAAAGCAGGTAAGTGCTGCACCTAAAGCCATTCCGACTAATCGCATCTGATAGCTTTTTCCCGTAACATCATAACCATATAGCAGCAGATACCCAAGAACCAATGTAGATTGATTAAACATGAATGGATTATGGCATCCGAACAGAATCAACACAGCCAGTGCCGCAATATTTAACAGCATTCCCAATACCGGTGAAAACTGATTTGCTAAATGCGGACATACAGTCATAATTACAAAGAACAAAGCCAAAAGCATCGTAGATTGTCCGGTGTGGATCCCCAGATCCGCATTTCTAAACACCATGAGACATAATAAGACTACTACACCTACAATGCTGTTCTCATTTCCAAATAGGATGCTGAAAATACTAACAAAGAAAAAACAAAATGCCATTGTAACAGCTATCTTCACCAGATATACCCACATATGATATAATTTTTCTTTTAGTGTTTCACTCTTTTTCAACAGTTTTTTAGAACCTGCCTGATTTAACTGCAACTCCTGATAAAATGTCATATAAATCCTCCCATCTTCTAATTTATCTTAAAACTATATAATCTCATCTTTCTGCTTTGGCAGCTCTATAACAAATCTGCATCCACCATATTCACGGTTTTCTGCTTTGATTGTTCCTCCGGCACTATCTACAATCCGTTTTACAAGTGCAAGACCTAGGCCATTTCCTTCTGCTTTATGAGATCCATCTACCTGATAGAACTTGTCAAATATTCTGGATTTTACATCATCCTCTATTCCTGGTCCTTCATCTTCCAGAATGAACTTAACAGAATCCTGTTCTTGTTTCAGAAACATCGTAATTGTCCCCTTTGAAGGGCTGAATTTAATCGCATTATCCAAAAGATTTATCCAGATATGCATAAAAAGTCCTTCATTCCCAGTATATTTAACTTCCTCCAATTCTACCTGAAAACCAATTTCTTTTTCTGTCCATTTTGTTTCCAATGAAAGAAATGCCTGGCGGATCTGTTCATCCAGACGATATTCTGTTTTTTTCATTGGTATATTCTGATTCTCTAACTTGGATAACAGCAAAATATTACCAACCAATCCAGAAAGTCTTTGGGTGTTAAATAAGATTTTTTCTACATATTCCTCTTGATCCGGAGACAGTTCTTCTCCCTGAAGCAGCATTGTATATCCTTCAATGGCATTAATCGGGGTCTTAAACTCATGAGAAACATTAGATACAAAATCCATCTGCAGCACCTCTGTTGCACGAAGTTCTTTTGTCATAACGTTAAAACTTTGATAAGATTCTCCAACTTCTGCTATACGGCTGTTCGTTTCCAAATGCTGTTCAAAATCTCCCTGAGAAACTTCCTTCATTGCTTTACTAAGTCTGGTAATTGGTTCCAGTAACTTTGCATTGATAAAGGAAGTGATCAGCCCTGCAATCAATGTATTGAAAATCAAAAGCCAGCCAAGCACAGGTATGCTGCCCGGCAGATTAAAAAAATGATTCAAAAAAGCAAATAATAAAGCAGATATGACTGTTGAAAATACAAGTGCCAGCCAGATTGCACCAGTCAGACAGGATCGGATCCGCAATCCTTTTTCTTTCTTTTGTTCCATTATTTTTTCACCACCTTGTATCCAATTCCACGCATTGTTACGATTTCAAAATCAGGGTTATCTTTAAAACGCTCTCTGATTCTTCCTATATGTACCTCTATCGTATGTGGGTCTGCCTCCGTCTCGTATCCCCATACTTCATCCATCAACTGTTGTTTTGTAAATGTTCTGCCTGGCGAAGCTGCAAGCTTATATAAAAGCAGGAATTCTTTTTTAGGCAAAACAAGACTTTCCTTATCAGTTGTAACCGTCATTGCATCATAATCAAACTCTGTTGAACCGATCACAATTTTGTGTTCATTCAGTATCTGTGCACGGCGAAGCAGTGCTCCGACTCTTAAAACCATTTCATTCACATTTACCGGTTTTACCATATAATCGTCACTTCCCGAAAGAAATCCCTGGCGCATATCATCAAAGGAACCTTTCGCAGTGATCATAAGCACTGGTATCTGATATCCTGCTGAACGAAGTTCTGACACCAGTTCATAGCCATCCATAACCGGCATCATAATATCAGAAATGATCAGATCAATATATTCCTTATCCAATACTTCTAATGCCTGTGCTCCATCCGATGCACTTTTGACTTGATATCCATTCTTCTCAAGCACTTTTTGGAATAGCTGGCTTAATTCTTTATCATCTTCTACAATCAATATTTGAAACACGTTTTCCTTCCTCCTTAATTAAAACAGATACCTTGCCCATCCAAGCAGATGCTGTACCAAAAATATTTTTCTCTGACGTTTCTTTGTTAATTCGATTGGCTCTACATGATATGGATCATTATAAGTTCCGCCTTCTAATATCTGGCGGGACACTTTTTCATACTCCATCATGCCCTCTTCCAACTGTTTATTAATATCTTTACTGCGAATTACAAGCATCAGTTCCGTATCCAGATATGCACTTCTCATGTCCATATTAAAGGAACCGATTACAGACAGATCATCGTCAATCAGAATACTTTTTCCGTGGTATGAATAACCGCCTTCATATTCCCAGATATTAATTCCTGTACTTAAGATTCTATTTCTGTTTTTCGCATAATCGGCAGACCCAAATGGATTCCCATTATTCGCAACTGAATTTGTCATGATAGAAAAATCTGAAACGTTCTCTGCAATCTCCTCCCATGTATTATACATCATATCATTACAGATAATATATGGCGTGTGGATCTTCACACGATTTTTTGCATTTTTCATCAATTCTCCCAACTGATACCACACTACTGGTTCTTTGGAACCTGTGTGAATAGGATTTGACACTAATGTAATCTTTTCTGTCTCAAAAGTTTCGTCCGTATAATCGGTCTCGCAGATTCTTTCCTTATTCTCTTCAAAATATTTCTGATAGCTGTTCTGCAGCTCTAAAACTGCGTTCTTTACAGATTTTCTATTTGCCAGTTTTTTATTGTTATGAAAATAACCACTGTCTTCCTGATTCCATATGGTTTCAAAATACTCTGACAACTGGTTAACTGAATTTTCTTTCTCAGGTTCATCGCAAACCACTAACACGTCTCTGTCATAGTTCTTATGTCCCGGAAAATCACCCAGGAAATAATTGTATGTATTTCTTCCCCCAAGAATATATCTCTTTCCATCTGCAATCAAATATTTATCATGCATTCTACCCATCATTTTCCACGGTTTCAACGGATTGGCCTTATTATACAGTTTAATTTCAACATTCTCATGGGAAGATAATCCATAGAAATACGGATTTCCTTCCATATCAATCCAGCTCTCCATTCCATCTACTAACAGACGAATATGTACACCTCTGTCTGCCGCATCATGCAGTGCTCCTAAAATCAATTTTCCACTTTCATCGGATTGAAATGCAAAAGTAGAAAGAATAATTTCCTTTTTTGCATTCTTGATCAAACGCACTCTTTGTAAAAGCGCTTCTGGATTCTTTTCTATGATTACTGCCCGTTCTGTATTTTCACTGCATTCGTTCCATGACCCATTTTTTGTTTCTTTTTTGGTTGTATTGGACACTTCCGGCTGCTTTTTATATGCAACGCAGATTCCGAGCAATTCATAAAAAGCCACACATAAAAAAATTGCCAGTATAACAAGAAGGATTTTACATATTTTATACTTTTTCATTGTACATCACCTGATTCCTTTTTATTTCATACTTATACAATACAAAGTCAATCTCAATTTAACCTCAACAAAATTTATTTTTCATAAAAAAATATGACAGGCTTCTTTTTAAAGAAACAGTCATATTTTTATTCTAATATATGAAGGAGCTTTTCTTACTCCGTTGTATTAATCACTATTTTATTTCTTCCATAAGCTGTCGGATTTTTCTCAATGTACACCGCGTAACTGCCAGGTCATCTTCTTGTATATTCGATATGATTTTTTCATAAGCTTCTATCATTTTTTCTTTCTGACAATTACTTAATTCAATTGCCTTGTTCGTCAAAACAAGGTACGTTCTTTCTTTTTTTTCATCTAATTTCCAGATAATATATCCTTTATTTTCAAGACTTTTTACCATCTTAGATGTTTCTGGAATCGATAATTTCATGTATTCTGCCACTTCTGAAAGATATACTCCTTCATGACAGTCTGATTTTTCAACACATTCCTTTATACTATAAAGGAACAAATAATCTGTTCTTTCAACAAATTCAAATATGCTTTCAACATTGATGCTCTTTAAAAAAAACTCCTCTGCACTGGTTCCTGCTCCCATATTATCGTTCCTCTCTTTCTATATATTCTTTTTTGCTGACTAGACTCTTATATGCCGGGCGAATAATCTTATCTGTAGTTATCAATTCTTCCAGGCGATGTGCACTCCAACCAGCAATTCTTGCTATCGCAAATAATGGCGTGTACAATTCTCTTGGAATATTCAACATGTCATACACAAAACCACTATAGAAATCTATATTAGGACTTACTCCTTTGAATATCTGACGCTGCTTTGCAATCAACTTAGGTGCAATCTTCTCAATATTGTTATAAAGGGTCATATCTTTCTCACGTCCTTTATCCCTTGCGAGTTGTTCTACAAAGCCTTTGAACACCCTTTCTCTCGGATCGGAAATAGAATATACAGCATGTCCCATTCCATAAATAAGTCCTTTCTGATCAAACGCCTCTTTCTTCAAAATCTTACTCAGATATGATGCAATTTCCTCTTCGTCTTCATAATCTTTCACATGACTTTTAATATCATCCATCATATTCATTACCATCAGATTTGCACCGCCATGTTTTTTTCCTTTTAAGGATGACATTGCTGCTGAAATAACAGAATAAGTATCTGAACCTGAAGATGTTACTACCCGTGTAGTGAATGTAGAATTGTTACCACCACCATGTTCCATATGTAACAATAATGCTATATCCAGTACTCTTGCTTCCAGTTCTGTGAATTTTGTATCTGGTCTTAATAGGCGCAGGAAATTTTCAGCAATAGATAAATCTTTTTCAGGTCTATGAATATACATACTTTCGTTTTTTTCATAATGACAATAAGCATGGTATGCATATACTGCTAACATAGGAAATGCTGCGATCAACTGCATACTCTGCCTTAGCACATTCGGAATTTCAAGACTTTCTTTCTCCTTATCGTAAGAGCCCAATGTAAGAATACTTCGAGTCATAGAACCCATAATATCTGATGTAGGTGCTTTCATAATGACATCTCTGGTAAAGTTAGTCGGTAGTTCCATACAATCAGATAGTCTTCCCTGAAATTCCATTAACTGTGTATCAGTTGGCAATTCTCCGAATAAAAGAAGATATGCTCCTTCTTCAAAGACAAACCTTTTTCCTTTACTTCCTGTTACTAAATCTTTTATATTATAACCACGATAAGATAACTCGCCATCACATGGACTCTTTACTCCATCACGATATTCAAAAGCTTTTATATCAGAAATATTTGTAAGCCCCGTCAACACACCTTGGCCTTTTTCATCTCGTAAGCCTCTTTTTACACCATACTCTGAATATAGATTCTTACTAATGCTATCATTTTGTTCACAAAAAATTGCTTGCTGTTTCATATAATTTTCCAAATTGCTCATTTGAATCGCTCCTTTCATTCTGTTACGAACTTACATACTATACTCAGATATTCTTGTTTCCAGAGCATTCAGCATTGTCTGTTCTTTTTCTTATTCTTATTCATTAGCAATACAATACAATGGAAAACTCAATTTAACCTCAACAAGGTTTGTTTTTTCATCCATGCAAAATCTTCTTTGTACAACAGACTGTTAGATATAGCAAAAACGGCCTTTCAAAAACAGTTAACTTCTAAATCAACTGTTTTTTGAAAGGTCGTTTCATCAGATTCTTATAGCAATCCAGCAAATAATCTCATAAATAATTGTCCTAGTCGCAAATATGCACTTCGTCCGGTTTGATATTGGTCTGTCACATCACGACATTCTCCCATCGTTCTTATCAGATCATTTTTTATTTCCACAACTGCCTGACAATCTGCCATAAAACAACCGTTTTCAAAATGGTGATATAAACTTCGATAATCCAGATTAATTGTTCCACAAGTTGCCATACAGTCATCTGCCACACTCATTTTTGCATGACAGAAACCAGGAGTCCACTCATAAACACGAACACCATGTTTAACTAATCCATGATAAAAAGAACGAGTTATATTATAAATGAATTTTTTATCAGGGATACCAGGTGTGATAATTCTTACGTCTACCCCTCGCTTAGCAGCCAGACATAACGCATGCGTCATTTCATCTGTTATGATTAGATATGGAGTCATAAACCAACAATATTTTTCAGCTTTATTTATCATACTGATATAAACTTCTTCTCCTACCTGCTCATTATCCATAGGGCTGTCTGCATAAGGTTGAACAAACCCAGTTTGCTGTGCCGCATAATCATAGTGGAAAAGGTATTTACTAAAATCAGAATCATTAGCAGCCTTAGCACTTACTGCATTCCACATTTCCAAAAATGTCACCGTAAGCGACTGAACAGCATCTCCTTCTAAACGAATACCTGTATCTTTCCACTGTCCATACGGGTGTGTGTAATTAAAATATTCGTTTGCTAGATTATATCCACCTGTAAATCCGACTTTTCCATCAATAACGGTTATTTTTCTATGATCACGATTGTTCAAAAACAGATTTAAACCTGGCATAAACGGATTGAATACACGGCAATGAATTCCTATTGCCTCCATCTTTTTCACAAAATCTGTGTTAATAAAGCCTATAGAACCCATATCATCGTAGAATACTCTAACTTCCACACCTGCTTTTACTCGCTCTTCCAGAACATCTTGAATCTTATGCCATGCTTCAGCGTCTTCTATCGCATGATATTCCATAAAGATAAACTTCTGTGCTTTCTCCAAATCCTTAAGCTGTGCCTCTAATCCTTTCACTGCTTCATCAAAATACACAATATCCGTATTCTGATAGATTGGATACTGCGAATTTCTTTGTATGTAACTTGCTATATTTCCTGCTTTCGGAATTGTTTCTTTTATTCTGCTCAAACACTCCTGACTGTCCGGAAGCATTGGTAACAATTTGCTATCAATTTCTGCATATCGCTCACGCATTTTATGTGTGCCACCATTCAAACCAATCAACAAATACAGGCCTACACCCATAATTGGGAAGATTAGAATTAAGATGACCCAAGGCATTTTCATAGAAGAGGTCTTATCTGATGCGTACAATCCCAAAACCAAGATTCCACTCAAAATCCTTGTAAATAAATTTATAATTTCTGCATATTCATTCAAGCGTGTTACGATAGTAATAATAAAAATCACTTCCAGAAGAATGCAGACTATGGAAAAACACAGCCGTTTTACCCCATTTTTTGTTTTTGCTTTGCCCTCTAAAGTATCTTGTTTCATATATATTCCGCCTTCCTACTTGCTCAGTTTTCTCCCTAAATTTCGTGGAACATACCAATTTTGTCTTTTATTCTCTGCATTTCATTATCTGCTTCAATGATAGCTCTTGCAGAATGAAGTAATTCTTCACTTATCTCATCATAGCCAGGCATTTCTTCAATTCCTTTTTTATAGCGAAGTTGATGTTCCAATGTTGCCCAGAAATCCATACCATTGGTTCGAATCTGTAATTCTACACGCATAGGTGTTTTACCCTTAGCAAAAAATACTGGTATTTCAACAATCATATGATAGCTTCGATAACCATTCGATTTTGGATTTTTTATATAATCTTTTATTTCAATAACTTTAATATCATCCTGTTGGGTAATCAAATCTGATATCATATAAATATCGTCAATAAACGCACAAACTATTCGAACGCCTGCTACATCATTGAGATATGTCTGTATATTTTCTGTTGTAAATTCATATCCCATCTTCTGCAGTTTATTGTAAATACTATTGGGCTTCTTAATTCTTGTTTTTATAAAAGAAATAGGATTTCGATTGTTCTCAGCTGAAAATTCATCATCCAAAACCTCAAGTTTAGTTTGTATCTCCCGAATAGCACAACGATACATCATCATTAAATTATAAAATTTCGTAGCATTATTTAAAAACTGTAGTGATTCCGGACTGTTCATCCTGAGTTTTTTTACTTCATCTTTTGTCATGGAACTTTCCTTTCTACCTCATCCCTGATTTCAAAACATTATTTATTTTGATAGTTGATTCGTTCTCCTTGAATTACTGGATAACAAATCATTTTATCACTATCCAGATTTTCTACATGCATATCTACTGCACTGATCTGATGGTTTTCATAAGTATTGTAATAATAAATACCTTTTGTAACATTACAACACGACGTATACAATGTGATTTCATATTTTCCATCCGCTACTTCGCAACATCCTCGTTGCTGATCCACAGATCCGAGAATGTGGAAGAATTGGCTAACGCTTTCTTCCTCTGATTCACCTGAAATTGCATTTACCTTTGTAAAAGCTACACGTACAAAGCGTGAGGAAGATGAGAGATCTCCCGGAAGACCTAATCCTCCCATACCTCTACTATATGCATCAAGAGCCAAATTTTCGCAGAAAGTATTTCTGGGCTGTTTAGGAGATAAATGCATATAATTATTTAGTTGAAACATCTGCTGTGGAAATGGCGGATTATTCGTAAGCACTCCTACTGGATTATCATAAATATGCAAACCATCTGACATAGATTCTACCGTAATTGACTCATTCTCATCAGAAATGATCCAGTGTAATTGTGCTAATGGCAATTGCTCGCTGAAAGGAGTATTAACAATATTAATTCGTTCAAGAAGCTCGCGAACTTCAACTAAAGAAGAACACTGACTTAAAATCCACGGAATAAATTCAAACTGTGCAATATTTTCCACATCTGGCTTAATCGCGGCATAAACAGCATTTCCGACAAAATTCAGTCCTGCCATTGCCACTCCTTTTTCATTCATAGCATCATAATACAAAGGATAATCCTCTGCAACATGAGCCATTCCAATAATTGCATAATGATTTTTCATATCGCCAACATGGCGAAAATTAAACGCATAATTACGTGGTGTAATTACTATCTGATCACCATAAGAGAATTCATAATCGAGGGTTCGTCCAAAGTAAAAATCTTTTGTTTTATAAGTTGCTGCTGTACACATGATCGTTTATCCTCCTAAATAGATTGAAATATGTCAATGAGTTTTTTTCTTGAACAATAGTATAGCACAATCTTTTATTTTGTTCCAACTTCATACATGATCATAACATGTAAACTTTAAACTATTTTCCTAGATTATTTCTCCATCAGTTTTTCAAACCAGGTATCCATAGCTAGGATGAATTGACCTACGTCTGGCAATTCTTGCAGCATTTCGTTTAGGGTTTTGTGCTTCACATATTTCTGCACATACACCCAAAAGACAACGCTACTGGCTTCTGATACAATGTCAGCTATGGTTTTGCGCATAAGCTCTTCAAATTCAGCAATTTCTTCTTTCGGAACAACATCATATGTGGTGACAGTATGGAGCCTCTCTATCTGGATGGACAGATCATCTGGATTCATAAACAAGAAACTCTTGAAGAAGGAGAAATCGGTGTCTTTTTCCTCGATGGTGATGCTTATGTAAAGAAATATCATCAATCTGATTCCGGTATCCAATTTATTTCTCTAAATAAAAAATATGCTCCTATCCAAGTCACTTCCGGCTCCACCTTAAAAACTTTTGGAAAAGTAGTTGGCTAATTTTAAAAGGCTGATGCATTAACAGTAAACTTGCAGGGCGTCTTTTTTCACCATTTTGCATGGCTTATAGCGTTCACAAAACACATTCACAAGTTTCACAAAATCATTCACAAAATCTTCACAAAAAATTAGCACTCACCTCTTGACAGTGCTAATAATGCGTGTTATATTACAGATAGAACAAAGGAAGAGAGATAAAAGAAAAGGTATTCCAGATGTTCGAAGAACTAGAAATGATAATACAGCAGACTGGATCGTGAAGATCTAGGGAGCTTTTGAAAGGAGATATGACTTATGTTAATGCCTAGTATTTTTGGAGAAAACTTATTTGATGATTTCTTTACACCATTCTATTATGATGACAAAGATGAGAAGAAAGCGGAAAAGAAGCTGTACGGAAGAAGAGCACAGAATCTCCTGAAGACAGATATTAAGGAAAAACCGGAAGGTTATGAACTGATTGTTGATGTTCCTGGCTTCAAGAAAGATGAAGTCAAAGTTGCATTGAAAGATGGTTACTTAACTGTCAGTGCAGCAAAAGGTCTGGATGAAGACGATGAAGATAAGAAGGGACACTACATCAGACGTGAACGTTACGCAGGAGCCTGCGAGCGAAGCTTTTATGTAGGCGAAGAAGTGACTCAGGAAGACATTAAAGGTGAATACAAACATGGTATCCTGAAACTGTTTGTTCCGAAGAAAGAAGCAAAACCAGTTTCCAATGATCCGAAATATATAACCATTGAATGATAATGATAACATCTGATTGATAAAAAGCTCGTGGTGTTGCCCGAAGATTTCGGGCAGTACCCTTTAAATATAATTGTAAGTAACAGTCGAAAGACTTGAATATAGATTTGTTTGTCATGAAAAGGAGATATGACTTATGTTAATGCCTAGTATTTTTGGAGAAAACTTATTTGATGATGATTGGATGAACTTCCCGTTTAACGATGAGTTTTGGGGCAAGAAGAATCCGCTTTATGGTAAACATGCGCAGAACATGATGAAAACGGATATCCGTGAAACAGACGGTAGCTATGAACTGGATGTCGATCTTCCGGGATTTAAGAAAGACGAGATTCAGGTACAGCTGAAAGATGGTTATCTGGTACTTTCTGCTGCAAAGGGACTGGATAAAGATGAAAAAGATAAAGAAGGTAATTATATCAGGCGTGAACGCTATGCGGGCAGCATGTGCCGAAGCTTTTATGTAGGCGATGCAGTAAGCGAAGAAGACATTCATGCAAAATATGAAGATGGTATTCTGAAACTGTCCGTGCCAAAGAAAGCACCTGAGAAAATAGAAAAAGATGGTTATATTGCCATTGAAGGTTAAGGAAATCTCCTTATAGTCGGGGCTGTCGCATCAATGATTAGGAAATCATAGGTGCGGCAGCATCTTTTTGCCGTTTTTAAGGCGAAATATTCTCTCCTTTCATTCTGTTTCTACAAGAAGGCGAACTTTAATAAACCTTTTCTGGAAAAAGGTTCGTTTTCAGGATTTACTTTTGACCTGTCAAAATCAGGCGGTTTGTTTGAGTGGAAATAAATGCCGCCCTGTCCTTCCTGCCTGAATCTTATAATGAAGCTTGTTTATGTTATACCCGATCGCCAGCAAGATACTCTGGGCGGTTACATTTGCTTTCCTTCGATATAAATATCGCCTGAATTCCATATACAAAAGTTCTTTTAATTCTATTACTATCTGTTCGTTCTCCATTTTCACCTAATCTCTTTACTCCAGTTTCAGCCTGCTCTTTGTTCTGTGTCTTCTGGGGAAGTACTTTGCCTCCCTTGGCTCCATAGAACAGCTCTGTGAGCGCTTCGGCATTTCACAAAACCTGTTTTACAAATGGCTTAAACTGTGGAACTCTCACAGACGGCGCTGGCTTGGTGTTCTGGATGACTCCGAGACTCAGCATAGTTACATTATAACATGT
>NZ_JAQDKY010000041.1:0-7832 GCF_027662325.1 Blautia faecis
AAAACAAAGATTATTATGGGAGGAATGAATCATGAGAGAATTTAAATATGTTGTAACAGACCCGGAAGGAATCCACGCACGTCCAGCAGGAGAGCTTGTAAAAGCAGTAAAGGCTTTTTCTTCTGATATCAAGATCGCAAAGGGCGGCAAGGCTATGAATTGTAAGGCAATCTTCGGAATTATGGGACTTGCAGTGAAGAAAGGTGACGAGGTTACTCTTACATTTGAAGGTGCAGATGAAGACGCTGCATATGAGGCAGTGAGCAAATTCATGCAGGAAACTCTGTAAGACAGGAAGGGGACATACCTGCGGGTATGTCCCTGTTTGTTTGTAAACAGCTTGTCAAAGTGATATTTGCGTGAGATTTTGGTGAGTATCACGAGAACGGGATAGGATGGCAGGAGCGTTTGGTCTCCTGTCAGCAGATCAAATAAGTGGGAGAGAAAAAATGCAGATATATAATGGAAAAAGTGTTTTCGGTGGTATTGCCATCGGTAAGATCAGCGTATATCAGAAAAAAGAGCAGCAGGTTAAGCGTGTGAAGATTGATGATCCGGAACAGGAGATGGCGCGCTATGAGAAAGCTAAAGCAGAAGGGATTAAACAGCTTCAGGGACTTTACGATAAGGCCTTGAGAGAAGTCGGGGAAGCCAATGCAGCAATCTTCGAAGTTCATCAGATGATGATGGAGGACGATGGATATAATGAATCTGTAGAGAATATCATTCGCAGCCAGGGCGTAAATGCAGAGTATGCAGTGGCAACTACAGGTGACAATTATGCGCAGATGTTTTCGGCAATGGACGACGATTATATGAGAGAGCGTGCAGCTGATGTTCGTGATATTTCTGAGCGGCTTCTCACCATTTTAAATGGAGAAGAGACAGGGGCTGTAGATGCAGACGAGCCGAAGATCATTGTGGCAGAGGATCTGGCGCCATCAGAGACTGTACAGCTGGATAAGGATAAAGTTCTCTCTTTTGTTACAGTGAAAGGCTCCTTGAATTCCCATACAGCGATTCTTGCAAGGACCATGGCGATTCCTGCACTTGTAAATACTTCCGTGTCTCTTGAGAGTGAGATGGATGGCAGACTTGGAATTGTAGACGGGGCAGACGGTACATTTTATGTAGATCCGGATGAGGAGACTCTGGCAGAGATGAAGAAGCGCCAGGAAGAAGATCTTTCCAGAAAGCAGCTTCTTTTGACCCTTAAAGGAAAAGAGAACGTTACACTTGACGGACAGAAAGTAATGCTGTACGCTAATATTGGCAACATCAAGGATCTGGCAACAGTCATTCAGAATGATGCTGGTGGAATCGGTCTTTTCAGAAGTGAGTTTATTTATCTGGAGAAGGAAGATTTCCCAACAGAGGAAGAACAGTTCCAGATTTACAGACAGGTTGCACAGACTATGGCAGGCAAGAGAGTGATCATCCGTACATTGGACATTGGTGCAGACAAGCAATGCGATTATTTCCACATGGAGCATGAAGAGAATCCGGCACTGGGATGCAGGGCAATCCGTATCTGTCTGACAAGACCGGAGATTTTCAAGACACAGCTTCGTGCTTTATTCCGTGCCAGTGCATTTGGCAAGATCGCAATTATGTATCCTATGATCACCAGCGTACAGGAAGTGCGTAAGATCAAGGAAATCGTAGAGGAAGTGAAAGCGGAGCTTACCTCTCAGGGCGTAGAGTTTGGTAATCCGGAACAGGGAATTATGATTGAGACTCCGGCAGCAGCAATCATCAGTGATGATCTTGCGAAAGAGGTTGATTTCTTCAGCATCGGAACCAACGATCTCAGCCAGTATACTATGGCAATCGATCGTCAGAATCCTCAGCTTGACCTGTTTTTTGATCCTCATCATCCGGCAGTGCTGCGCATGATTTCCCTGGTTATGGAGAATGCTCATAAGGCTGGTATCTGGGCTGGAATCTGTGGAGAACTTGGTGCTGACCAGTCACTTACAAAAGAGTTTCTGGCAATGGGAGTGGACGAGCTTTCTGTTTCACCGGGAAGTATTCTTCCACTGCGTAAGATCATTCTGGAAACCAATGTTACAGATTATAAGGCGGGAAAAGAATGTTAACACAGCAGCGACATGAGATCATTTTGGAGCTTCTGAGAGAGAAAGGAAGTATTACTGTCACAGAAGTGAAGGATCTTTTAGATACATCAGAGTCAACAGTGAGAAGAGATATCACTGCACTGGATAAGGAAGGCAAGCTAGAGAAAGTCTTCGGCGGTGCCGTAGAACTGAAGGAGCGGGTAACTGCATATGAATATTCAGTTGCCGAGAAAATGGGACTGAAGCTGGAAGAGAAGGACCGGATCGCAAAATATGCAGCAGGTCTTATCCAGGATGAGGATTTTGTCTATATTGATGCAGGTACTACTACTGGGGATATCCTGAAGTTTCTTAAGGTTACAAGGGCAGTGTTTGTTACCAATGCAGTGGTACATGCCCAGACACTGGCAGGAAGAGGCTTTAAGGTTCTTCTTGTAGGTGGAGAGCTGAAGAGCACTACAGAAGCAGTAATTGGTAATCAGGCTATGAACACGATTCGTGGTTATCATTTTACCAAAGGCTTTTTTGGAACCAATGGACTTACCAGAAAGAGTGGCTGTACTACCCCGGATGCCAATGAAGCGGCAGTTAAAGCTGCTGCCATGGAGCAGTGCAGGGAGTGCTATGTGCTCTGCGATAGTTCCAAGTTTGATAATATCAGTTCTGTGACTTTTGCAGATTTTTACAGATCTACGATAATTACAGACAGGATTCCGTCTGGCTATGAAGATTGTGCTAATATTATAGAAGTACAGAAGGAACAGTAACTGTCTTGTTACTGTTCACTGGTAACGTTCCGCGAGGTGTTTTTTGTGAACAAAGTTCACAGAAAACCCGAGAATTAAGTTTGCGCAGCAAACGCTACTTCTTGTGCTTGACACAAGAAGGTTCGTCTTTCTGTGCATCGCGAAGCGTGTTACTGTGAACGGAGTGAACAGTAACACTGTCTTTGGAATTGCAGGAATGATTTTTTTAATATACTCTGGATAAAGTGTTCCTTTCATAGTATAATAGTCCACAGGATTTCTGACAGATAAAGGTTGGGAGTTCTGTGGATTTTTTATGGAATAGAAAATATGTTGGAATCCCCTGTTATGTACTAGCAGAATACATGAGGTAGAGCTATGATAAAACTGATCGCATCAGATCTGGATGGTACACTTCTGAAAGAAGGCACCATGGATATTAATCCGGAAATTTATGACATTATCCGAAAGCTGAAGGCTAAGGGAATTGTATTTGCGGCTGTCAGCGGCAGAGAATATGACAGTATTGAAAGAGTGTTTGCACCTGTAAAAGATGATATTTATTTTATTGCAGGAAATGGTGGAATCATTTCCTATCAGGGAGAAATTATTGAGAAAATGGCAATTCCTGCAGATATACTCAAAGAGGTTGTGGAGTATGTGAGAGCCCAGGAGGGAGCTTCTTTCATGACAGCAGGCAGTGCCCAGGCATACGTGGAGCGGGCAGACCAGGCTTTTGTGAAGAAACTTCGGGAAGGGTACAAGCTTCATGTAAATGAAGTGGACGATGTACTGAATGCTCCAGAAACTATGACAAAAGTTGCCATGTACAATGAAGAAGTGGATGCAGCTGTAGGAGCAGAGGAAGCGAAGCGGCGTTTTGGAGATAAGATTCAGATCATGGCTTCCGGTGATTACTGGGTGGATTTCGTGGATGTACATTCCGGAAAAGGAAATGCTCTTCAGAAACTTTGTAACCGTCTTGGAATTACGAAGAGAGAAGAGGTTGTTGCTTTCGGAGATAACTGCAATGATGTGAGCATGCTTCTGGAAGCTGGAAAGAGCTATGCGGTTACCACAGCCCGTGAGGAAGCCAAGCAGGCCGCCAGATACGTACTGGAGAAACCAGGTCCGGACAGCGTACTGAATGTGTTAAAGATGATTTTGGAGTTATAAGAGAAAAGAAGAATAAAGAAGAATAAAGAAATGGGAGTACATTCAATTTTGTAATTCCATTGGAGAAATCTTTGATATTGTAGTGGAAGATATGATTCATCAATCAAAGGGATTACAGGGATAAAAAATCCGGGCTGTGTGGAGCAGTCCGGATTTTTGTGGGGCAAAATCAGGCAAGAATCCTTCCATCTGTGGAGATGGTGTACACCTGCCATGGAAGAAATTTTCCGCTGGCTTTCATGGCATTTATGGCTGCATTCTGGATTCCGCCGCAGCATGGAACTTCCATACGCACGATGGTAACACTCTTGATATTGTTCTGACGGATGATTTCGGTGAGCTTTTCGCTGTAATCTACAGAGTCCAGTTTCGGACAGCCGATAAGAGTAATCTTACCTTTGATAAAATCCTGATGGAAGTTAGCGTAAGCATAGGCTGTGCAGTCTGCAGCAATAAGAAGGTCAGCATCGTCAAAATATGGAGCATTGATAGGAACTAACTTAATCTGTACCGGCCACTGTTGAAGCTGGGAGTGTGCTTCCAGCTTTTTCTTATTTTCCAGAACTGCGGCTTCGTCGTAAGCAGCTGCCTCCTTTTCTACAAAAGAAATGGCATTTGTTGGACAGGCAGGGAGGCAGTCGCCCAGACCGTCGCAGTAATCTTCACGAAGCAGTTTTGCTTTACCATCTATAATTCCAATTGCACTTTCGTGGCAAGCGCGGGCACAGAGCCCGCAGCCGTTACATTTTTCTTCATCTATATGAATGATTTTTCTGATCATGAGAGTATCCTCCTTATCCCAACAACGTTTTCAAGTCTTCCTCTGGCGTAGTAATCGCAGCGATCCCAAAGTTTTCTACCAGATAATTCAGCACATTCTGTGATAAAAATGCCGGAAGGGTCGGGCCAAGACGGATGTTTTTGATTCCAAGGTGAAGCAAGGTAAGCAGAATGGAAACTGCTTTCTGCTCATACCAGGAGAGCACCATGGAAAGAGGAAGCTCATTTACCCCACATCCAAATGCTTCTGCAAGAGCGCCCGCAACCTTGATCGCGCCGTAAGCATCGTTGCACTGTCCCATATCCATCAGTCTTGGAAGCCCACCGATGGTTCCAAGGTCCAGATCGTTAAATCTGTATTTTCCACATGCAAGTGTAAGAATTACGGAATCAGAAGGAGACTGCTTTACAAAATCGGTATAGTAATTGCGTCCGCTTCTTGCGCCGTCGCAGCCTGCTACCAGGAAAAAGTGACGGATAGCACCTGCTTTTACAGCATCAATTACCTGATCTGCAACGCCAAGAATGGTTCCATGGGAGAAGCCGGTTGTAACGGAAGTTCCGCCGTTGATTCCGGTAAAATGCTGGTCTTCCTGATATCCGCCAAGCTCCAGGGCACGCTGGATAACTGGTGTGAAATCTTTTTCTTCATTAATGTGAACAGTTCCAGGGAAAGTGACAGTTCCTGTAGTAAATACCCGGTCCATGTAGCTTGGTTTCGGCGGCATCAGGCAGTTTGTGGTAAAAAGAACAGGAGCTGGGAGCTCTGCAAATTCTTTTTGCTGGTTCTGCCATGCAGTACCGAAGTTTCCTTTCAGGTGACTGTACTTTTTCAGTTCCGGATAAGCATGACAGGGAAGCATTTCACCGTGGGTGTAAATATTAATGCCTTTTCCTTCTGTTTGTTCCAGAAGAAGTTTCAGGTCATGCAGGTCGTGACCGGTAATGACGATGAATGGGCCTTTTTCCACAGTAAGAGGTACTGTAACAGGAGCTGGTGTGCCGTAAGTGGCAGTGTTAGCGCGGTCAAGAAGCTCCATGCAGGAAAGATTGTATTTACCTGTTTCCATTACAATAGGAAGAAGCAGGTCCATATCCCAGTCCTCGCCCAGTGCAAAAAGTGCTTTTGCGAAAAATTCGTTTACTTCTGTGTCAGTATATCCAAGTGTCATTGCATGGTAGGCATAAGCTGCCATTCCACGGATTCCAAAGAGAATCAGGGATTTCAGGGAACGGATGTCTTCCTGGGCGTTCCAGAGAAGCTTCATATCGTAGTCGTCGTTATGTCCGCAAGGGGAAGCACAGCCGCCACAGTCTGGGCGAAGCCGGGCTTTTTCCTGGTGGATGCGGTCTGTGATTTCTGCGATGGCTTTGTCATCGAAGCTTACGTTGGTAAGGGTAGCAAACAGACCTTCCACCATCAGTTTCCATGTGGTTTCTGCAAGTGGTGTATTCTCATCTGCTGCATGGGCGAGTCCGATGAGAGCTCCGGTAAGTTCATCCTGAAGTCTGGCTGTATCCGCGGTCTTTCCACAGACTCCTTTGGCACCTGTACAGCCGGTACATCCGGCTGTTTGTTCACACTGAAAGCAAAACATGTTCTGTTCCATAAATAGTTTCCTCCTGAATTTGATCATATTGTTCTATAAGATATAAGTATTTCGTGAAAATAAGTTGATTGGTTTCTGAATGTTTTGTAATTGCGAAAGGAAAAGTAACAGGAAATTCTTTTCGCTTCGCATGAGAAAGTCAGAGATGGATAATTTATTTCTGCCTCCGCCCTTGACTTTGTACGCATACTATAATATAATCCAACCAACAAGTATGTTGTTATAACAACAAAAGGAGAAAAATGAATTATGAATTTCTTTCCAGGACTTTTCTCTTTCAGGGAACAAGTCCAGAAGAAACAAAGCACATGCTTTCCTGTCTGAAAGCCACTCCGCAAAGCTATGCCAAGGGCAGCACGATCTGGCAGGTGGGAGACCAGGTGAAGACGATGGGACTTGTGCTTAACGGCAGTGTTCATATTGAGAGCATTGACATGATGGGAAACAAGAGTATTCTGAATCGGATTGCGCCAGGCCAGGTTTTCGGAGAGACATATGCCTGCATTCCAGGGGAAAAGCTGCTCATAGGGGTGACGGCTGCAGAGGATTGCCAGATCCTTTTTCTGGAGGTGGGAAAGATTTTTCACACCTGTCCGGATACCTGTCCCTGCCATGAGAAACTGATCCGTAACATGCTGATGGTCATGGCGAAGAAGAACCTGGAACTTTCCAGAAGAAGCCTTCATACGGCACCGAAATCCATCCGGGGGAGGCTGCTTTCCTATTTTTCCCAGGAGATGGTGCAGCAGGGCAGCAGCCAGTTTATGATCCCCTTTAACCGGCAGGAACTGGCTGATTATCTTGGAGTAGACAGAAGTGCGCTTTCCAATGAGCTTGGCAAAATGCGAAAAGAAGGGATTATTGAAGTAAACAGAAACCAGATCCATTATCTGGAGCGTGTTTGAAAAAGGCTTCATAGCAGGAGGGAAAATTTAAAATGAATCTGACACCATATTTTAAAAGTATTATCGATCAGGATGTTGCATCCGTTGTTATCTGCAACCTGAAGCATGAAATTATCTACATGAATCCGAAGGCTGTGGAGAGTTATCATAAATGGGGTGGTGAGGCACTGCTTGGAAAAAGTCTTATGAATTGTCACAATCCGAAGTCTAAGGAAATAATTGAAAAAGTGGTTGCCTGGTTTGAAGAAGATAAGGAGCATAACCGGATCCATACTTTTTATAATGAGAAACAGGCGAAGGACGTATATATGGTGGCCCTGCGTGATGAGGATGGAGCTTTGATCGGCTATTATGAGAAGCATGAGTACCGGGCACGGGATGAGGAACCGTATTACAATTTCTGAAGCTAAAAACATGTTGCTGTCTATGATCTAACCGGCAGCACGCTTCGTGATGTACAGAAATCATGCATTCGCATGATTTTGCGCCGCAATTTTCGGGTTTTCTGTGAACAGGAACAAAAACATTAATTAAAAA
>NZ_JAQDKY010000041.1:7842-37651 GCF_027662325.1 Blautia faecis
ACGAGCGAAAACGACAGAGGCTTGTTTTAGTTTCTTTTAAGGTATAAAAAAAGTATATGAGTTTATTCGTAATCAGATAAACTTCATATACTTTTTCTTGTAATCCTGTCAGCTGAATACTGCAAATAATGCCCCAAAAAGTCCTGCACTTGCAGCGCCCATAATAAGACCAGCCAGAATGACACCAAGCATTACAGCCAGAACACTTGACTTAAAGTCCATGTCCAGAAGGCTGGCAGCCAGGGTTCCGGTCCAGGCACCTGTGCCGGGAAGAGGAATTCCTACGAAGAGCAGAAGCGCTACGAATAATCCGCGGCCGGCCTTTGCCTGAAGGGCCTTTCCTCCTTTTTCCCCTTTTTCAAGACAGAAGGTAAAGAAGCGCCCGATCACCGGTTTATCCTTGCCCCACTCCAGAACCTTGCGGGCGAAGAAATAGATAAAAGGTACTGGAAGCATGTTTCCGATAATGGCGATAATGTACGCCGGAACCAGCGGAATTCCGAAGCCTACAGCATATGGGATCGCGCCTCGCAGCTCAATCAGCGGTACCATAGAAATAAGAAAAACGATTAGATAACTTTTCATGTTTAAAATCTCCTCTAATTTCAATCCAATAATATTCGACTTATTATACACGAAAAAAAATGAATTGAACAGGGCAAAAAAAGAAATTACTATATTAATACAGGAAAAAGAAAGCATTTATGCTAAATCATAGAAAAAGAAAGATTTTATGCCAAACCTATTGACAGAAGTTATTTAAATGCTATAATAAAAACAAACATATGAATAATTGTTCATATGAAAAAGAGAACATTTTCAAAAGGAGACCATTACCATGAAAAAAACTTACAAGATTGATGTTGACTGTGCAAACTGTGCAAACAAGATGGAGGAAGCTGCTAAGAACACTGCTGGTGTTAAGGATGCGACTGTAAACTTCATGACTCTGAAAATGATCGTTGAGTTTGAAGATGGACAGGAGCCGAAGGCTGTTATGCAGGAAGTCCTGAAGAACTGTAAGAAAGTAGAAGACGACTGCGAGATCTTCTTATAAAAACAATGAGGAAAAGCAGTTACTAGAGCGTGTTTGAAAAATCATTCCCGCAATCTGCACGCCCCACTTTGCAGTATATTTTGCCCGAGTTCGGTTGCCGTAGCCCGCTACGGCGCCCTCATCCGGGCGAAATCTCCCACAAATTGTGACGCACATCTTGCAGAAAGCTTTTTTCAAACACGTTCTAGGCACAGAATGAACGGTAAGACAATGACCGGACAGGATGTACTCTGTTCAGTCACGCAAATGAATTAAGCGAATATGTCGCGTGCCAGCGACATCATTATAATGGAGGCCGTGCCCTCAAGGCATGTGAAAGAATATGAACAAGAAGCAGAAAAAAGTATTGACCAGAATTATTATTGCTTTTGTCCTTTTGGTTTTGCTGCGCTTTCTTCCGGTAGATGGCTATCTTCAAATGGCACTTTACATGGTCCCGTATCTGGTGATCGGTTATGATATTCTGAAAAAAGCGTTTAAGGGAATTAGGAACCGTCAGGTATTTGATGAGAATTTTCTGATGGCAGTTGCCACAATTGGTGCCATTGCTCTCGGCGATTATCAGGAAGGCACTGCGGTTATGCTGTTTTACCAGATCGGAGAACTTTTCCAGAGTTATGCCGTTGGAAAGAGCAGAAGAAATATCAGTGAGCTGATGGATATCCGTCCGGATTATGCAAATATCGAGCAGGACGGTAAGCTGGAAAAGGTAGACCCGGACGAGGTAGAGGTTGGAACTATCATTGTGGTTCAGCCAGGAGAGAAGATTCCAATTGACGGAATGATTGAAGACGGAAATTCCACATTAAATACAAGCGCACTGACAGGAGAAAGCCTTCCGCGAGATGCGAAAGTGGGAGATGAGGTCATCAGCGGCTGCATTAACATGACAGGTGTATTGAAAATCCGCACCACGAAGGAATTTGGTGAATCTACGGTTTCCAAGATCCTGGATCTTGTTGAGAACTCCAGCTCCAAAAAATCCAGATCTGAAAACTTTATTTCAAAATTTGCGAAATATTATACCCCGGCAGTCTGCTACAGTGCTCTGGCACTTGCAGTCATTCCGCCTCTTTGCAGAATGCTGTTTATGGGACTTTCTCCGGAATGGGGAGACTGGATCTACCGTGCCCTGACGTTCCTTGTAATCAGCTGTCCATGTGCACTGGTGATCAGCATTCCCCTCAGTTTCTTTGCTGGAATCGGTGGTGCCAGCAATCAGGGCGTTCTGGTAAAGGGCTCCAACTATCTGGAGACACTTTCCCAGACGAAGATTGTTGTTTTTGATAAAACAGGTACTATGACAAAGGGCGTATTCGAGGTCAGCGGAATCCACCATAATGAGATGGAGGATGCAAAGCTTCTGGAATATGCAGCATATGCAGAGTGCTCTTCCTCACACCCCATCAGCAAGAGCCTTCAGAAAGCATATGGCAAGCCAATTGACCGCAGCCGTGTCACAGACATTGAGGAAATCGGTGGAAACGGTGTTATTGCAAAGGTGGACGGTGTGTCTGTAGCTGCCGGCAACGCGAAGCTGATGAACCGTCTTGGTATTGCGTACAAAGAGTGCCATCATGTAGGAACGGTTGTCCATATGGCTGTGGATGGAAAATATGCAGGTCATATCCTGATTTCTGACATTATCAAACCTCATGCCAAAGAGGCAATTGAGAACCTGAAAAAAGCAGGCATTACAAGAACGGTTATGCTCACCGGTGACGGAAAAAAAGTGGCAGAGTCTGTAGCAGCTGACCTTGGAATCGGAGAGGTTCACAGCGAGCTTCTTCCGGCGGATAAGGTTTCCAAGGTGGAAGAACTTCTGGCAAATAAGTCTGAAAAAGAGAAGCTTGCCTTTGTTGGAGACGGAATCAATGATGCACCGGTTCTTTCAAGAGCGGATATTGGTATTGCAATGGGTGCGCTTGGTTCTGATGCTGCAATCGAGGCGGCTGACGTTGTGCTGATGGATGACGACCCGTTAAAGATTGGGAAAGCCATTCGCATTGCCAAGAAGTGTATGCGAATTGTATATGAAAATATTTATTTTGCAATTGGCGTGAAACTGATTTGCCTGGTACTTGGTGCCCTCGGCATTGCAAACATGTGGATAGCCATTTTTGCAGATGTAGGCGTTATGGTACTGGCAGTGCTCAATGCAATCCGTACTTTGTTTGTGAAAAATCTTTGATGATGATATCGAGGTATTCAGAATGAAAAAAGACATAGATAAAGAAGTGGAAATCTGTGATTGCTGTGAGGTTCATGAAAATCTTCTGCAAATTGTAAACGAGACCATCCCGGAGGAAAACGAGCTGTACGATCTGGCAGAGCTGTTCAAGGTGTTTGGAGATTCTACCAGGATCCGGATCCTGTTTGTACTTTTTGAAGCAGAGGTGTGCGTGTGTGACCTTGCAAAGGCATTGAACATGACTCAGTCAGCTATTTCCCACCAGCTTCGTATCCTGAAACAGAATAAACTGGTAAAAAGCCGCAGGGATGGAAAATCTATATTCTATTCTCTGGCAGATGAGCATGTTCGGACGATCATTGACCAGGGAAGAGAGCATATAGAGGAAGATTAGAGGTTGACTTCTTAACAGCAATTTGGTATATTAACTACACATATGGATTCTGTGAGGGAGTAGTTTGCGTGAAAACGTGGTTTGTCAACAGTCGCGGCTTTGATCGGATCTGATTCTGGCCTGGCAAATCTTAAAGAATGAGACTCATGTATGCATGTTATGGCATACATGGGTCTTTTTACATTTGCGGCAGATGTGATTCCAAAGAAGCAGGCGTATGAAGTAAATGCTGTTTTGTAGCATACATTTTGCAGAAAGCCTTTTCAAACACACTCTGGAGAATCTGTAAAGATAAAAATATGCGGATAACAAAAGGAGAGTATTATGCAAAATATTATTAATGGATTGCCAATTGCAGCTGTTATTCTGCTGCTGGCAGTGGGATTTGCTTTTCTGGTAAAAGGGGCTGACTTTTTTGTGGAGGGAAGTTCCAGCATTGCGAAGAAGTTAAAGGTTCCGCCCATCATCATTGGTCTTACGATTGTGGCTATGGGAACTTCACTGCCAGAAACAGCCGTGAGTGTGACTGCTTCTCTGGTACAGAATAATGAACTTGCGGTCAGCAATGTAGTAGGATCCAATATTTTTAATCTGATGTTTGTAATTGGTGTCTGTTCGATTCTGACGCCAATTATGGTCCAGAAAGCAACTGTGGTAAGAGATATTCCCTTGTCTTTAGGCTGTGCACTATTTCTGCTTGTACTGGGAATTTCAGGACTGGGAGATAAGGCGGGAATGACGCTGGGTCATGCAGATGGAGTTATTTTCTTGATCGTGTTTGCCGGATATATTTTCACAATGGTACGAAGCGCAATGAAAGCCCGTGCTGCAGGACAGAAGATTGAAATAGAAGGTGTTGAAGAATGTGATAATATGAAAGAGCTGTCATACGGCAAAAGTATCCTCTTTCTGATCGTGGGTGCAGCTGCAATTGCTTTTGGCGGTGACCTTACCGTTGATACAGCCAGCAGGATTGCAATAGAGCTTGGAATGAGCCAGACTCTGGTCGGGCTTACCATTGTGTCTATCGGAACTTCACTTCCGGAGCTTGTAACCTCTGTAGTTGCAGCAAGAAAAAATGAAGTTGATATGGCAGTTGGAAATGCAGTAGGATCCAATATTTTCAATATTCTGATGGTTCTTGGAATCTCATCTGCTATCAGTCCGGTAGCTTTGATCCGGGAAAACATAATCGATATAGTGCTTCTTATGGTATTTTCGGTTATGGTCTGGATCTTTGCAGGAACCAGGAAAAAAATTGAGCGCAAAGAGGGTATTATAATGGTAGTGGTATATTTGGTTTATTGCGCATATATTATTGCCCGTTAATAAAAGTAGAAAAAGCTTTCATCCATCCCGCAAAGGGAGAGATGAAAGCTTTTTTTTGATTGGAAAACAGGTGAAAATCAACGCTTGCATAGAAAAACGCCTGGCGGAACAGTACCAGCTGAATAGCGGTAAATATGCTGAAAAAATTAAAACATATTGCTGATAAAAATTTCCAGACCAATTGCAATAAGAATGACGCCGCCGAGAATATCCGCCTTGTTGGAAAGCCTGGTTCCGAAGCGTTTTCCAAGGGAAAGTCCGGTCATGCAGATAAAGAATGTGACTATGGCAATGATCAGGGAACAGACAAGAGCCATCAGCCAGTCATACTCTGAGATGGTGAATCCTACGGACAGGGCATCAATGGAAGTTGCAACACCCTGAATGAAGAGGGCTTTGAGACCAACTCCCGGAATTTCATCATCCTCGCCAGTTCCCCGGATACCATTGATCAGCATGGAGCCTCCGATATAGCCAAGAAGGATCAGCGCGATCCATGGAATAAATTTCTCAAATGCCTTGAAGTATTCTACAATGGTGTGGACGCATAACCATCCGGTCATTGGCATGATGGCCTGGAAAGCACCGAATGTGCCTGCAATGCCGCACATTTTTTTCATGCGCATCTTAGGCTCGTGAAGGCCGTTTGCCAGGGACACAGAAAAAGCATCCATTGCAAGTCCGACTCCAAGCAGGGCGCTGTTCAGAAAAAACACAAAACTGTAGTTCATTTTTACATTCCTCCGTAATGTATTTTATTGCTGGTTTCCATTTTTTAATTTGCTATGGAATTAGTAAAGCCTCTTACAACATGAAAAAAGACCCAATATATAACCACAGGCTATATATGGGTCATCTGCATTCTTATAAAAGGACAGACTCCATGTATAGCATAACGTTATACATGAGTCTCGCAATTTAATGCAAGCCAGATCGAAACACTGCTCTGAAATCTGCTGTTCATTCAGTGAACAGCAATCTATACAAACAGATTCATACGGTCGGTATGTTGACTTGCCACGCGTCTGTGGACACGCTTGCTACTCCCTCACAGGGAAACCTTGTTTCGTAACTTTATCAGATAATGATAAAATTGTCAATAATTTTTCTCAATAATATTGACATCCTGATGATATTAGAATAAACTAACTCCTGTAACATTAATGATAAAATTTATCATTAGCAGACGAATTTTATCAAAAATGGTTGCTGCTTAGTTTTGAACAGCAACAAAAATCTTACATATGGGAAAAGAGGACAAGTACATATGACATTAAAAGACCTTCCCATCGGGAAAACTGCCACAGTTACAGTAGTAGGAGGAGAGGGTGCCCTGCGGCAGCATTTCCTGGATATGGGAATCATTCCCATGGCTGACGTGACCATGGTAAAATATGCACCTATGGGTGACCCTGTTGAAGTCAGGATACATAGCTATGAGCTGACCCTGCGTCTTGCAGATGCTGCCCAGATTCAGATTGATAATGTAAGGGATGAAAAAGAACAGAAACGAGGCAGCCGTGTCAGGGCGATTCCTCATCCAGGTCTGGGCGAGGGCGGTAAATATCATGAAAAAGCAGATGAACATCCCCTTCCTGACAGTGAGCTTCTTACCTTTGCGCTGGCAGGAAACCAGAACTGCGGTAAAACAACCCTGTTTAATCAGTTAACCGGCTCCAGTCAGCATGTAGGCAACTTTCCTGGAGTTACTGTAGACCGCAAGGATGGTATTATCCGTGGAAAAAAGAATACTCTGGTGACAGACCTGCCGGGAATTTACTCCATGTCCCCCTATACCAGCGAGGAAATCGTAACCAGAAGCTTTATTCTGGAACAGCATCCAAAAGGAATTATCAATATTGTGGATGCAACCAATATTGAGAGAAATCTATATCTTACTATGCAACTGATGGAACTGGATGTTCCTATGGTCCTGGCATTGAATATGATGGACGAGGTAAGGCAGAATGGCGGTTCTGTACGTGTGAACCAGATGGAAGAGGCGCTTGGAATTCCTGTAGTACCTATTTCAGCAGCGAAAAATGAGGGAATCGATGAACTGGTAGCCCATGCGATCCATGTGGCAAAATATCAGGAAAAACCAAAGCGTCTGGATTTCTGCGATGCAAACGATGATGGCGGTGCTGTTCACAGATGTCTTCATGGAATTATGCATCTCATTGAGGATCATGCTCAGCAGGCAGATATCCCGGTACGTTTTGCAGCCAGTAAGCTTGCGGAAGGGGATGAACTGATCCTGGAAAAGCTTGGGCTGGATCAGAATGAAAAAGAAACCCTGGAGCATATTGTAAAGCAGATGGAGACGGAGCGTGGGCTTGACCGGTCCGCGGCGATTGCCCATATGCGCTTTGACTTTATTGAAAAAGTCTGCGCTGAGACCGTGATTAAGCCTCATGAAAGCAAGGAGCATCTGCGCAGTCAGAAGATGGATAAAATACTTACAGGCAAATATACAGCCATTCCATGCTTCGCAGGAATTATGGCTCTGGTTTTCTGGCTGACCTTTGGTGTGATCGGAAAGGGACTTTCAGATCTTCTGGATATGGGAATTACCTGGCTGACTGCAGTGGTGGATCAGGCCATGACTGCATGGAACGTAAATAATGTGCTTCATTCTCTTGTAATTGACGGTATTTTCAATGGAGTTGGAAGTGTGCTCAGCTTTCTGCCGATTATCGTCACCCTGTTTTTCTTCCTGTCACTTCTGGAAGACAGTGGATATATGGCCAGAGTTGCTTTTGTAATGGATAAGCTGCTTCGAAAGATTGGACTTTCCGGACGAAGTATTGTCCCAATGCTTGTAGGCTTTGGATGCACAGTTCCTGGCGTTATGGCAAGCAGAACCCTGCCCTCAGAGCGTGACCGTAAGATGACGATCCTCCTTACTCCTTTTATGAGCTGTTCGGCAAAGCTTCCTATTTATGCTTTCTTTACAGCTGCCTTTTTCCCGAAATACGGTGCACTGGTAATGATAGCACTTTATTTCGGCGGAATTATTATGGGAATTCTGATGGCACTGATTTTTGGAAAGACCATGTTTAAGGGAGAAGCAGTTCCCTTTGTAATGGAGCTTCCTAATTATCGTCTTCCAGGTGTAAAAAACGTTGGCCAGCTTCTCTGGGAAAAGGCAAAGGATTTTCTTCAGAGAGCCTTCACTGTTATTTTTGTGGCAACCATTGTGATCTGGTTTTTACAGACCTTTGATCTGCATCTGAATATTGTGACAGATTCCAAAGACAGTATTCTTGCAGTACTTGCCGGATTTATTGCACCGGTATTTGGGCCTCTTGGCTTTGGGGACTGGAGATTTTCTACAGCTCTTGTAACAGGTTTCATGGCAAAGGAGAGCGTGGTTTCCACATTGTCCATATTATTTGGAAGCACAGCGGCACTGGTGGAGGTGCTTTCTCCGCTGGCAGCAGTGTGCCTTCTTACCTTCTGCCTTTTATATACGCCTTGTGTAGCCGCGATCGCTTCTGTGAAACGTGAGCTTGGCGGAAAATGGGCAGCTGGAGTGGTGATCGGACAATGTGTGATCGCCTGGATTGCGGCATTTTTGGTAAAAATCGTCGGCGTTTTGATCGGATTTTGAGAAAAATGACTATTTTTCATTTTTGTTAAAAATAATATTGACTATTGGTCATTTTGGGTTATACTATAGTACGAAAGAAATGAATTTAAGGAGATGACATCAATGGTCAAAGTAGGAAAATGGATAGCCAAGCATAAGGTCCTGGTGCTTTTGATCGGACTTTTGCTGGTAATCCCGTCTGTGATCGGAATCGCAGAGACGAGAGTCAATTATGATCTGTTAAGTTACCTGCCGGATACCCTTGAGACGGTAAAAGGTCAGGATATTCTGGTAGATGAGTTTGGTATGGGCGCCTTTTCCATGGTAATTGTGGAGAATATGGATATGAAGGATGTCCAGAAGCTGGAAGAGAAATTCAGTGAAGTAGAGCATGTAAAGGATGTTCTCTGGTATGATGATGTGGCGGATATCACTCTTCCGGTAGAGATGATTCCTGAGAAGTACAGAAAGGTATTTATAAATGGCGATGCAACCATGATGCTGGTTCTGTTCGATAATACTACATCTTCAGATACTTCCATGGAAGCTATCACAGAACTACGTAAGATTGCCAACGAGCAGTGCTTCCTCAGTGGCATGACAGGAGTTGTTACAGATATTAAGAACATTGCCATGCAGGAGCTGCCGATTTACGTTGTGATCGCAGCAGTACTCAGTCTGATCATTCTGGAGCTGACAAGCGGATCCTTTGTTGTTCCGTTTTTGTTCCTGCTCAGTATCGGACTTGCTATCCTTTACAACCTGGGAAGCAATATTATTCTGGGCGAAACCTCTTATATTACACAGGCACTTACCGCAGTGCTTCAGCTTGGTGTTACCATGGATTATTCCATTTTCCTTCTGAACAGCTACGAGGAAAATAAGAAGCGTTTCCCTGGTGAAAAGGATCGTGCCATGGGGCATGCCATTGCCAATACTTTTAAGTCTGTAGCTGGAAGCTCTGTTACCACAGTAGCCGGCTTCGTTGCACTTTGTGTTATGACCTTTGCTCTTGGACGTGACCTTGGTATTGTTATGGCAAAGGGCGTTATTATTGGTGTTATCTGCTGTGTAACCATTCTTCCGGCACTGGTTCTGTTTTTTGACAAGCCTATTGAGAAGACACAGCATAAGCTGCTTCTTGCCAGAATGGATAAACCGTCTGCATTTATTACGAAGCATTATAAGCTTTGGACTGTGATTTTCCTGGTGCTTCTGCTTCCGGCTATTTATGGAAACAATCATACAAAGATTTACTATAATATTGCAGAATCCCTTCCATCCACTTTGGATTGCAACATTGCCAATGATGAGCTGGAGAAAACTTTTGCAGTAGGCAATATCCATATGATTATGATGGATAAGAATATGGACTCCAAGCAGAAACAGCAGATGTTAAATGATATTGATAAGGTTGAGGGTGTGAAGTGGAGTCTGGGTATGAATTCCCTGATCGGACCTACCGTTCCGGAGTCTATGATCCCGGATGATCTGAAGAAGATTTTCAAAGGAGATCAGTATGAGCTTGCATTTGTATGCTCTGAATATGGTTCTGCTACAGATGAGGTAAATGCCCAGCTTGCAGAAATTGATAAAATAGTAAAGAAATACGATAATACTGCAATGGTAATCGGTGAGGCACCGCTTATGAAAGATCTTCAGGATACCACAGATGCCGATCTGGTTCGTGTAAATGTAATCTCCATCGGTGCCATTTTCCTGATCATTATGATTATCTTTAAATCAATTTCCCTTCCGATCATTCTGGTTGCGGTTATTGAGTTTGCGATTTTTGTCAATATGGCCATTCCGTACTATCAGGGAATCAGCCTTCCGTTCGTTGCAAGTATTGTTATTGGTGCCATCCAGCTGGGTGCAACCGTTGACTATGCGATCCTGATGACTACCCGTTATCAGAGAGAGAGACAGCACGGTAAGAATAAGATGGAAGCCATCAGCATTGCCCATAAGACCAGCATGCCGTCTATTATCAGCAGTGGTCTCAGCTTCTTCGCAGCGACCTTCGGTGTTTCCTGTTATTCACAGGTTGAGATGATCGGTTCTATCTGTACATTGCTTGCCCGTGGTGCGATCATCAGTATGGTAGTTGTACTGTTTATCTTACCAGCTATGTTTATGATCTTCGATAAACTGATCTGTGTTACATCTATTGGTTTCCTTGGAGATAAAAAGGCAGCCAAAGCGAAATAAAACATAATCAGACGTCCTGGGAGCGCTGATTACGCGCAGAACAGCCGGCTTTGGAAGAAATCCGTTACGGTTCGCTCCGTGACAAGTAACACGCTTCGCGATGCATAGAAATCCTGCTTCAGCAAAATGAGGCAGGATTTTTTTGTTGAATAAAAGAGAAGAAAACGTTATAATTGTGTTGCATTTTAGAGCCTGTTTGAAAAAAGATTCCCGCAAATTGTGACGTACATTTTGCAGAATGCCTTTTTCAAATACGTTTTAGGAAATGGAGTGATTTGTACATGACACTAGAAGAAATCCTTGCCCAGGTGCAAATGGGAGGACTTTCTCCGGAAGCAGCAGGGAAGCTGATTCGACAGGATGGTTACAAGGAAATGGATTATGCCAAGCTGGATACGGGGAGAAAAGCCCGTACTGGTTTCGCAGAGGTGATTTACTGCAGCAATAAGGCAGATGCCCATTTGCTGAAAATATTTGAGCGTTTATATATGGAAGAGGGAGAAGTACTTGGAACAAGGGCTTCCCAGGCACAGTATGAGCTGGTGAAGGAGAAGTTTCCGGAAGTTCAGTATGACCTTGTTTCCAGAATCCTGAAAATAGAGAAACCAGATAAGATTCATGAGGGAAAGGTGGCTGTCTGTACTGCAGGCACTGCAGATATTCCAGTGGCCGAGGAAGCAGCACAGACTGCAGAATATTTTGGAACTCACGTGGAACGGATTTATGATGTTGGTGTAAGTGGAATGCACAGGCTGTTTTCCAGGCTGGAGATCATTCAGGACGCGAATTGTGTTGTGGCTGTGGCTGGCATGGAGGGTGCTCTTGCCAGTGTTATGGGCGGTCTTGTAAGCCGACCGGTGATCGCGGTGCCTACGTCTGTGGGATATGGAGCGAATTTCCATGGATTATCAGCACTTCTGACCATGATCAATTCCTGTGCCAATGGAATTGCCACCGTGAATATTGACAATGGATATGGAGCCGGATATCTGGCAACGCAGATGAACCGGCTGGCGCTTGGTAAGTAAGAGACACAAATTGAAAAGCAATTTGATAAATTTGTAACGAGGAGAATTATGGAAAAATCATTATATCTGGAGTGTTATTCCGGAATCAGTGGTGATATGACAGTGGCAGCACTGCTGGATCTGGGAGCAGATCAGAAGGTGCTGGAGGATGTACTTGAAAGTATTCCGGTGCAGGGATTTGAGATAAAAGTAAGCAGGGTGACGAAATCCGGGATTGATGCCTGTGATTTCGATGTAATCCTGGATGCAGAGATAGACGGACATGACCATGATATGGAGTATCTGCATGGACATGATCATAGTCATACGCATGGGGCAGAAGAACATAATCACAGTCATACACATGAGGCAGAAGAACATAATCACAGTCATACGCATATGGCAGAAGAACATAATCACCAGTATGAGCATAGCCATGAGGCAGCTGCAAAGAATGTGGCAGCACATGGACATGATCATGGAGATGAGATAGCAGCACATACTCACGAGCCCCATCGTCAGCACAAACATCGCGGTATGAACGAAATCTGTCAGATACTTGCTGACACAAAGATGACTGACAGTGCCAGAGGTATTGCCCTTAAAATTTTTCAGATCCTGGCAAGGGCAGAAGCAAAAGCCCACAATGTTCCGGTGGAGGAGGTGCATTTCCACGAAGTTGGAGCTGTGGATTCCATTGTAGATATTTTGTCCGTGGCAGTCTGCCTGGACAATCTTGGAATTACAGAGGTCATTGTACCTGTATTATGTGAAGGAATGGGTACGGTCCGCTGCCAGCATGGCATTTTACCAGTTCCGGTTCCGGCGGTAACCCATATTGTACAGCAGTGTGGCCTGAATCTGCGGATCACTCCGGTACAGGGTGAACTGGTAACTCCTACAGGTGCGGCAATTGTGGCAGCAGTACGTACTTCCTGCAAATTACCGGAGACCTTTGCAATTGAGAAAACAGGTATCGGAGCTGGCAAGAGGACGTATGAGTGCCCGGGAATCCTGCGTGCAATGCTGATTCACCCGGAAGAATCCCATAAACCGGAAAAAGCGGTGGGAATTCCGGCAGGAAATGAAAGTGCGGCAAATGAAACTGCCAAAATTCAGACCGGTGTTACGGAAAGCGCGGATTGTGCAGATTACATCTACAAGCTGGAAACAAACATCGATGACTGCAGCGGTGAAGTACTTGGCTTTGTCATGGAGAAGCTTTTTGAGGCCGGTGCAAGGGATGTGCATTATACTCCTGTATATATGAAGAAAAACCGTCCTGCATGGCTTCTTACCGTAATCTGTAAGGAAGAAGATGTCCCGGGAATGGAAGCTTTGATTTTTGCAGAAACTACCAGTATTGGTATCCGCAGGGTCAGGATGGAGCGCACGATTTTGCCCCGGAGAAAGCGGAAAGTAATGATTCCCTTCGGTGAGGTGGAAGTGAAAATCTGCGGTCCGGAAGGAGCAGAGAAATGCTATCCGGAGTATGAAAGCCTGGCGGAAATCTGCAGAAAGACTGGAATTTCTTATGCAGAAGCCTACCAGATGGCAGTAGATGCAAGTAAGAATCTGGAATGATTGATGTTATTGGTCACGGAGTAACACAGTAACTGATTGATCGCTTCCAGGTTAAATCGCAATATTGCAACCTGGGAAAGAGTATGTTACAATACAGTTTGGCTTTTTTCCAAAAAGAAGTTTATATACGAATGCTTTGGATAAAACAGAAAGCCAAATTTTTCAAAATATAATGGAGTGAATATGAAGAAATATTTAGATAATCTCAGACAGTATCAGTTCCTGTTAAGTGAGCTGGTCAAAAAAGGAATCAAGCTGAAATATCGTCGTTCCTACCTTGGTATTTTGTGGTCCATGCTAGAACCACTGCTTTCCATGGTGGTACTGACAATTGTCTTCGGAACCCTGTATGGAAACACGGACAAAACATTCCCTGTATACATTCTTTCCGGACGTCTTCTGTACAGCTTTTATTCCTCTGCAACCAAAGCTGCGCTGAAATCCATCCGATCCAATGCAGCAATGATCAAGAAAGTGTATGTACCGAAATATCTGTATCCACTTTCAACTGTAATTTATAATTATATTATTTTTCTGATCTCCCTGGTTGTGCTTGCCATTGTAGGCGTGATCCTGGGTGTGAAACCGACTATTTATCTGCTTCAGGCACCGGTTGCCTTGATCATCATTCTGATCCTTTCCTACGGAAGTGGAATGTTCCTTGCAACTATCGGTGTATTTTTCAGAGATATTGAGTACCTCTGGTCTGTTGCCCTGATGCTGATCATGTATACATGTGCCATCTTCTATTATCCAAGCAAGCTGCTGAAGAGTGGCTGGGCATGGATCCTGAAGTTCAATCCTCTGTACTGTACCATTCAGATTTTCCGATCTGCAATCTTCGGAGAGCCTATGTATGCGCCATATGTAATTTATGCAGCTGCATTCAGCGTAGTGATCACCATCATCGGACTTGTATGCTTCAAGAAAAAACAGGATAATTTTATTCTGTACATCTAGAACCTGTTTGAAAAATCATTCCCTGCAGAAAGTATTTTTCAAACACGCTCTAAACTACCATTTACAGGAACATGTTAAGGAGAAAATATGAGCAAGACAGCCATTGAAGTCGATAACGTAAGCATGAAGTTCAACCTGAGCCGTGAGAAGGTTGACAGCTTAAAAGATTATATATTTAAAACCATTAAGAGAGAAATCCAGTACAATGAATTCTGGGCTTTGAAGAATGTAAGCTTCAGCGTGGAAAAGGGAGACCGTGTAGGTATCCTTGGTCTTAACGGAGCTGGAAAAAGTACTCTTCTGAAGGTGATTTCCGGTGTATTCAAGCCTACTGAGGGTCATGTGGACAAACATGGGAAAATGGTTCCCCTTCTGGAGCTTGGCGCTGGTTTTGACCCGCAGTATACAGGAAAAGAGAATATTTATCTGTATGGTGCCATGCTTGGATATACCAAGAAATTTATTGACAGCAAATATGATGAGATTGTAGAATTCTCTGAACTTCAGAAATTCATGGATGTTCCGGTGAAAAATTATTCCTCCGGTATGAAATCCAGACTTGGCTTTTCTATTGCCACAGTAGTAGAACCGAAGATCCTGATTCTGGACGAGGTCCTTTCCGTAGGTGACGCCAAGTTCCGTAAAAAAAGTGAAAAGAAGATCATGAGTATGTTTGACTCAGGTGTTACCGTCCTTTTTGTATCCCATTCTCTGGAACAGGTACAGCGCCTTTGCAATAAGGCCATGATTCTGGAAAAAGGCAAGCTGATCGCATACGGCGACATTGATCCGATCTCTGAGCAATACAGTAAAATGATAGGTGGCTGATTATGAAAAAGGAATTAACCCGGGAAGTTTCCAGATATGACAAGCTGATAAAGCGTTTAGAAGGTGAAAAATGAAAATCCTGCAGGTAGGGCTGGGAAATAATCCTGGCGGTATGGAAGCATTTGTAATGAACTATTTCAGGGAACTGGCCAGACAGGGAGTATCCTTTGATTTTGTATCCATGTATGGAACGATTGCTTATGAGAAAGAAATCCTGGAGCTTGGTGGACGGGTTTTTTATGTTCCCAATATAAAAAAAGATTACTTTGGCTATATAAAGGCCTTTCGGAAGCTCCTTTCCCGGGAGAAGTACGATGTCGTGCATGTGAATATGCTTTCAGCAGCCAATATCGTACCACTTCGCCTGGCGAAGCAGGCAGGAGTGAGAAAGGTGATCGCACATTCCCATAACGCTTCAGCACCGGGAATTGTGCGTAAGCTGATGGATGGCGTGAATCGTCCCAGAATGAAGCATTATGTGAATGAGAAGTTTGCCTGTTCCGAAAAAGCAGGCAGATGGTTGTTCGGAGATAAGGCTTTTGAACGGGGCGAAGTAACATTGGTTGCAAACGCAATTGAGACAGATAAATATGGCTTTTCAGAGTCAAACAGGCGGAAAATCAGAGAGAAGCTGGGGATTTCCGGGGATGCCCTGGTAGTAGGGCATGTAGGCAGGTTTCAGGTTCAGAAGAATCATGAGGCCATTCTTCGTATTTTCCATGAAATCCAACGAAAAGAGCCAGCTGCAAGGCTTTGCCTTATTGGTGACGGCGAATTAAAGGAACAGATCCAGGAGCAGGCTAAAAAGGCGGGTGTCCTGGATAAAATCATATTTACGGGAGTATGTCAGGACGTGGAGCGGTACTTAAGCGCCATGGATGTTTTCCTGTTTCCTTCTTTATTTGAAGGACTTCCATTTACTCTTCTGGAAGCTCAGGCCAATGGCCTGCCCTGTGTGATTTCAGACCAGATCACAGGAGAAGCAGTACTCTCCCGGGAAAATGTGACAATGATTTCCCTGGCAGAAAGCCCGGAGAAATGGGCCAAAGCTGTATTTAAGATGAAGGAAGCCGGGAGAATCGAAAGAGAAGAAGCGGCCAGAAGGCTGGCAGAAGCAGGATTTGACATCCATAAGGAAGGGCAGAAGTTGATGCTTCTGTATGGCAGATAAGCTGACTGAGAAAGCTTTAGAGCGTGTTTGAAAAAGGCTTTCTGCAAGATGTGCGTCACAATTTCTAGACCGCAACCATTTAAAGAGCAGGAGAATAGGAATGGAAAAAATAGATTTTGTGCTCACCTGGGTGGACGGCAGTGACCCTGACTGGCTTGCACAGCGCAGGGAATATCAGCCTGGCAGGGGAACTGACGCCGGGGAGAGCAGATACCGCGATTGGGACAATCTCCAGTACTGGTTCCGCGGTGTGGAGAAATTTGCTCCCTGGGTAAATAAAATATATTTTGTTACATGGGGACATGTTCCAAAGTGGCTGAATACAGCTCATGAGAAGATTCAGATTGTAAAGCATGAGGATTTTATGGCGCCTGCTTATCTTCCTACCTTTAATATTAATTCCATAGAACTGAATCTTCACCGAATAAAAGGATTGTCAGAGCATTTTGTCTTTTTTAATGATGATATGTTTCTCATTGATTCCGTGAGACCGGAAGATTTTTTCAAAAACGGATTTCCCTGTGACTGCTGTATTGAGACCGCCCTTGTGCAGGACAATATCCGCAACCCTTTTGCCAATATTCTTATGAATGATGCAGCTCTTGTCAATATGCATTATAATAAAAAAGAAGTGATCAAAAAGCAGGCAAAAAAATGGTTTAGCCCGGCTTATGGAGCAATGCTCTTCCGCAATGTGCTGATGCTGCCTTATCGTGAATTTTCCAGTTTTAAATATTCACATCTTCCAAGTCCTTTTTTGAAAGCAACCTATTGGAAAGTATGGGACGAAGAAGGCGCTGTTCTGGATGAGGTTTGTAAGAATCGTTTCCGTACAGTATTCGATGTGAACCAGTACGTGATGAAATACTGGCAGTACATGGAAGGGAAATTTACGCCCCAGTCACCGAAGCTTGGAAGATTTTATACCATAGGAAAACATGATCAGCAGATCCACCATACCATTCGCAGACAGGCGTGTAAGATGATCTGCCTTAATGATGATGTGAATGTGGGTGATTTTGAGAAGCAGAAGAAAGAAATTCAGAGAAGCTTTGAAGTGATTTTTCCAGAGAAATCGTCTTTTGAGATGTAATTGCAGAAAGCCTTTTTCATACAGGCTCTGGTGTATCGTAATTTTTGTCAGGCAAATTATAGAAACGAGGGTAAGAGATGACAAAGGATTCCCTTAAAAGGAAAATAAAAGAAGAGGGTCTGGCTGGAAGTGTTCTTTATTATCTGGGCCGCTTTTGTTCAAAAGCGGAGCTTGCCATGGTGGGAAAATGGTTCGGGAATCACGGGAAGCTCCGTCAGAACTGCATTGTGCTGAAAAACCGTACCATGCAGGACATGACAGACAATCCCAGGGCCTTTTATGAATATCTGATTCAGAATAAAATAAATGAGAACTATCAGATTATCTGGATGGTTTCCGATAAGAAAAAATGTAAGAAACTGAAATGCAAGAATGTTAAATTTGTAACGGCAGAGAATAAATATGGCTGGTCCAGCCCCCTTTCTTATTATTATGGTGCTGTTGCAGGATTTTTTTTCTATACAAACAATACAGCTTACTTGAATTTTTACCATTGTAAAGGGCAGACCACAGTGAACATGTGGCATGGCTGCGGCTATAAGGATGCAGCCAAAGACAACAAGCCGCCAGAAGGAAAAAGCATGATGCATTTTGACCATGCCATGGTGCCGGGACCTGTGTTTGTGGAAACAAAATCCCGTTACTGGAACTGTGAGAAAGAGAAGATTCTTGCCCTTGGCTATCCAAGATATGACTGGATGCTCCATCCATCTGTCAGCCGTGGGGAGGCGCTGGAGAAGCTTTTTTCCCATAAGGATATGAAAACCGTGATCTGGATGCCTACTTTCCGAAAAAGTGAGGTGCTGATCAGCGCAGAGAATGAAATTGAACTTCCCTTTCAGCTTCCTGCATTGGAGAGCGAGGCGGAGCTGAAAGCACTGGATGTTCATTTAAGGGAATGCGGAATATTTCTGATCATCAAAAAACATCCCCTTCAGTCTGGCTGGTCCCTGGATGAAGGTGCGTATACCAATATCCGTTATGTGACAGAAGAAATGCTTCAGAAATCGGGCATTCAGCTGTATGAACTGGTGGGACTTATGGATGGACTGATTTCGGATTATTCCTCCATTGCAGTAGACTATATGCTTCTTGACCGACCTCTGGGCTATGTGCTCACAGACCTGGAAAGCTATCGAAATACAAGAGGATTTGTATTTGAAAATCCGGAAGCATATATGCCAGGTGAGAAGATTTACAATTTAGAGGATCTGAAGGACTATTTTTCCCATATCGCAGTTGGAGAGGATCCTTTTAAGGAAGAGAGAAGAAGATTATTGCCTGCAATGCACACTATGCCAAAGAAGTCAGGTTACTGCGAGGCACTTGCAGAGTATTTGAATATAAAGTAAAATAAAAGCAGAAGTTACCCATCCAAAAAGGTTCTAGTACATCATTTCGTAAATAATTATATCAATCGGATTCACAGACAAGTGAGTGGTATAGTTATTTAGAAAACAATGTGCTATGATTATTTTTTCGAAAAAAACAGATACAGGAGAGGGATAAATGGGAAAGGTAATCGGATACACACAGGGAACTTACGATATGTTTCATATCGGTCATCTGAACCTGATCAAAAATGCCAAGAGAAGATGTGATTATCTGATCGTAGGCGTAAATACAGATGAGCTTGTGGAAAGCTATAAGAATAAAAGACCTATCGTGCCATTGGAAGAGCGGGCAGAGATCGTCCGGTCTATTAAATATGTGGACGAGGTGATCATCACAAATACCCTTGATAAAAAAGAAATCTGGGATAAGATCCGTTTCGATGAAATTTATATCGGAGATGACTGGAAGGGAAATGAGCGCTGGGAGCGCACCGGGAAAGAGATGGAAGCCCTGGGAGCCAGGCTGGTTTATCTTCCCTACACCAAAGATACTTCTTCTACAATGCTTCGTGAGAAACTGAAAGAGTATTAATGCGGACTGATTTAGAGCCTTTTTTAAACAGGCTCTGGATTGTAATATATTAAGAAAGGTAAAATCCATGGAAAGAGCACAGAGAATTCTAAAGAAATTTTCAAAAATCCTGAAAGAGCAGGGCGCAGGACCTTTGTTCACCACTTTCAAAGGCTATGTGACTTACGCTTTATATGACCGCTGGAAAGTGAGAAGACTTCGCAAATTCCCCCCGCGTATGGTGAAAAACAGAATCCTGTTTGAGACAAATGATGATTTTACAGACAATTGCCGGGCTCTTTTTGATTATATGGTTGCAAATGGATATAATAAAAAATATGAGCTTGTCTGGCTGGTTCATGAGCCGGAGAAGTATAAGAAATACCAGGCGGAGAATGTGAAGTTTGTTCGTAATTTCAAGAAGAACACGACGATCCGCAGGGCAGCAGCTTACCGCTATGCATTGACCTCAGCCTTTATTTTCTACACCCAGGCATTTAATTGGATCGGAATGGCAAGAAAGGGTCAGACTTTTGTAAATCTCTGGCATGGCTGCGGCTACAAGGCGAACAAGAACAACCGCAAGGTATTTTTCGACTACTGTCTGGTGCCAGGAGATGTGTTTATTGAGACGAAGAAAGAGTTCTTTGGCTGCAGTTCCAGGAAGCTTCTTGCACTTGGCTATCCCCGTTACGATCAGATGATGAAGGGCAGCGACGCCGCAAGAGCATATAAGGAAAAGCTTCTGAAAGCAGCTGACAGTGACAGGCTGATCCTGTGGATGCCTACCTACCGTCATGCAAGCAGCGAGAGACTGAATGAGGAAACGCTGAACAATGAATTTAATATCCCGATCCTGGACGATAAGGAGCGGCTTCTTGCTTTTAATAATTTCTGTCGTGATAATCATGTACTTGTGGTAATTAAGAAGCATTATCTCCAGATTCCATATGACTTTGGAGAAAATGTGCTGACAAACATTGTTTACCTGGAAAATCAGGATCTGGAAGACAATGGCTTGCAGCTTTATGAGTTTATCAACTGTTCGGATGCCCTGATTTCTGACTATTCTTCTGTGGCAATTGATTATCTGCTTCTCAACAGACCTATTGGATTTACTCTGGATGACTATGATGCCTATACGGAGTCCAGAGGATGGGTATTTGAAAATCCACTGGAATACATGCCAGGAGAACATATTTACAATGTACAGCAGTTTGAACAGTTTGTTCTGGATGTCAAAAATGGAAAAGATGACTATGAGAATCAGCGTAAGGCAATTCTTGCAAAGACTCATAATGTAACAGATAATTACTGCAAACGTGTTCTGGATTATTTCAAAATTACGGTATAACAGAGAAAATACGAAAGCCTTTTTTACATGCTTCAGGATTTATCCCGCAAAAGGAGGAAGCCCCTGCAGGGGTGGTATATAACATGAAAATATGTATCTGGATAACAAAAATCTTTGATCTGGGCGGAACCAAGAGAGTGGTTTCCCTGTTGGCAAACGAGCTGGTGAAAGAGCATGAAGTGACGATCATGACTTATGAAGACCGCTTTCGTGAAGACCGCACCATGTATCATTTAAGTGAAGATATCAATGTGGATTTCATTGACAACAGCCAGTTCGTGAATAAGCATCATACCCCGGCTTTCTGCGCCCGCTATCTGGTGAAGAAGCTCAATGACAGATCTGGTCTGTTTAATAAAAAAAGCCTGAATCCCATTCTTGCAGAAGCAATTTTTTCCAAAAAAACAAGAGAGAAATGGGTGGAATATTTTAATTCCCAGGATTACGACGTGATCCTTACCACAGCATCCCTAAGCCTGAGACTTGCCATGATCGCGCCCCGGCTGAAAGCCGCAACCATCGGGTGGCAGCATAACTGCTATGACGGATATCTTCATGTGAAGCCTGTCGTTTTCTGGCAGCAGGAGAACCTTCTTCAGCAGTATCTGCCAAATCTGGACCGCTACATTGTGTTGAGTGATTATGATAAGCGCGATTATATGGAGAAGCTTGGAATAGATTGTGAAGTAAAAATCAATCCCAGAAGCTTTGTCAGTGAAAAGAAGTGCGATGTGAAATCCAAACGTTTTCTCATGGCGACCCGTTTCGTATATGCCAAAGGACTGGATCTGATGATGGAATCCTTTGAAGAGTTCTGCAAAGAGGATTCGGAGTGGGAGCTTGATATCATCGGAGACGGAGATCTTTTTGACCAGATCAGGGCAGATGCGAAGAAGCGTCATCTGGAGAAGCGTGTCCATTTTGTAGGATATACCAATGAGCCTGAGAAGTATTATCTGAATTCTTCTGTTTTCCTTCTTCCATCCAGATGGGAGGGCTGGCCTATGGTGATTATGGAAGCCTTTGAGTTTGGCCTTCCGGTGATCGCTTATCATATGGGCGCCATGGATCTGATCATTGATGACGGAAAGACCGGTTTCCTTCCTGAAGCGTTTGATCCCCACAAATTTGCCCAGGCCATGCTGAAACTGGCACATGATGAAGAGCTTCGTGCCCGGATGTCTGCGAACGCCATTGCCAAGTCTGATGATTTCTCTATCGACAAGGCTGTGAAAGAATGGGACGGACTTTTTGAACGTGTAGTTGCGAAGAAGAGGGGGAAGTAACATGAAGATCACCGTGAACAACCTGAAGAAGCTGGTGAAAAGGATAGTCCGCCCGGATGAAAATTCCGGTAAAGAGAAGGACACTTTTGAGGCTGCCTTAAAGAGAGCCAGGGATGAGGCTAAATACAATCTTACGGAGGAGCTTCGGGAGAAGTACGCGGATTTTCTTGACAGTCCCATAAAGGAAAAATGTATACTATACGAGGCATTTGGGGGCAGAGGCATGACCTGCAGCCCTCATGCCATTTTCAAGTATTTGCTGACCCAGACAGAATTTCAGGAGTATCTCCATGTCTGGGTCATTGACGATTTTTCGGATAATGAACCATGGATGGGACTTTACAGGGATGATCCAAATGTGAAATTTATTAAATTCCAGTCTGTAGAATACAGGGAATATCTGGCTACAGCCAAATATCTGATCAATAATGTAAGCTTTCCCGGATATTTTACCAAACGTAAGGAGCAGATCTTTGTGGATACCTGGCACGGAATCCCGTTAAAAACCATTGGATTTGACATTCCGGCAGGCAAGGTGAGTGCAGGAAATACAGTAAGGAATTTCCTTGCAGCAGACTATCTGATCGCGCCCAATCATTTTATGACAGAGATTTATGAGAATGCGTTCAAAATGAAAAATCTTTATCCCGGAAAAATTCTGGAAATCGGGCAGCCCCGTAATGACAGCTATTTTCACACAGACCGGGAGGCCATATTTAAGAAGCTGCAGATGGCAGGCGTGGAGGCTGATCCAAAGAAGAAGCTGATCCTTTATGCGCCTACCTGGAAGGGAAGCAGGTATTCCAGCCCGGATACCAGCCTGGATGCCTATGAGAAGATGATCCGTACCATCGAGGAGAATGTGGATACCAGGGAGTACCAGGTGCTGGTGAAGCCTCATCAGATTGTATACTACCACATTAAAGACACAGTAGGGATAACCGGCCAGTATATTCCTGCAACCGTAGATACCAATGAGCTTCTTCGTGCTACAGATGTTCTGATTTCCGATTATTCCAGTATTTATTTTGACTATCTGGTATCGAAAAAGCCCATTTTGTTCTTTATCCCGGATCTTGCAGAATATAAAAATTACAGAGGCTTATACTTCGGAATTGATAAGCTGCCGGGTCCTGTTGCAGAAACTTATGAGCAGCTTGGAGATTATGTGAAGGATGCCGAAAGAGCCATGGAGCCATACCGGAAGGTTTACGAAAGGGAAGCAGCCTGGGCGTGTCCGCAAGATGACGGAGAGGTCTGCCGCCGCCTTGCAGACATTGTGTTCCACGGAAAAGAAGATTCCCGGTGTATAGCCTGTCAGGATGAGGCGCAGTCACCAAAGAAAAAGCTTCTGATGTATGCCGGTGATTTTTCGGAGGGAGATGACACCGAAGCATTTCTTGGACTTGCAGAGAACCTGGATTTTCAGAAATACGATGTTACCCTGCTTGTGTGCGGTGGTGGAGACGATTTGGCAGAAGAACAGATCATAGGTCTTCCTACCGGGCTTCGGATCCTTTACCGTGGTCAGCCTTTTAACGGAAAAGCGGAGGAAATCGCGAAGAATGAGCTGTTTTTGAAGGGAAAAATAAAAGATATTCCACATGCTTTTTACAAGAGAGAGGCAAGGCGCCTGTTTGGAGAGGCGAAATTCGACTGTGCAATTGACCTTACCGGGAAAAAGAGCCTGTTTTCAGTGGTGGCAAAGGAGATGGATGGCGTTCGTTTTTTCCAATACAATGCACGTTTTGTCCGGGAAAAACAGATTGCAAAGGAGCTGGCAGGCCAGCAGGTAATCGTATCTGCCACAGAAAGCTACTTTATTGCCAGATACCAGGGAAACAATCCAGCTGTTATTACCGTGGAAGCCATTCCGGCACCGGATACAGAGAAAATCAATTATATTTGTATGTACCAGCAGAAAGCCCAGAACGTTCTGAAGGCTTTTGGCCGTCTGGAGAAAAATACCTGTCTTTACATTACCGGAAAAGGGAATGGGTATCAGAAGCTGAAAGCTATGGTTTCAGATCTTCACCTGGAGGGAAGGGTGATTCTTACCGGATGGCTTGAGAAACCCTTTGCATTTATGAATCTGTGCGATTATTTTATCTGCCCGGAAGGGGAAGAAGAAAGCCTGGGTACCCTTGCTGCAAAAACCATGAATATGAAGCTGCTGGCAGAAGACTGCACAACAGAGATGCCTTACAGCTTTCAGGCCAGGTCCTGGAATCAGGAACAGAGTGAGAAGCTGGATGAGCTGATAGAAGGTAAGAGGACTTCAGATGAATGAGATAGAGAAGATTTTGAAAGATAATATGGAGGATTATGAGAGCGTGAAGCGTCAGGCTCTGAAATTCATCCATGAGAATAAGAAAGAACTTTCCAAAAACTATGCCTGCGCAGAGGTATGCGGAAATCCGGTGGATGCTTCCCATTTTTTCTTTCTTATAGATGAAAAAAAGTCTGGCAGTGATCTGTTGCTGGAAATGCTGGACTATGCGCTGAAGAATTATGTTTCCTCTGAGAAGGCGAGTGTTACGGCCTGCATAAAAGGCGGTTTTCATCTGGTGAAAAAAACAGGTGTGGACTATGTAAAAGAGGAAAGTCGTGAATATCTGGAAGCGCTTTCCCAGGCTGGTTACATTATCGGTAATATGGTTCTGCCAGGCTCTTTTGTGAAAAAAGAAGCACAGGTTTATTTTAATCCCATGCTGGAAATTTATGATAGGAAGTCTGTGGAGACTGCAGAATTTCTCTCAGTTACGGCAAGGGAGCTTCTGAAAACAGATTATATCTACGCTCCGTCTAAGAGCAAAGCGAAGGAAGCATGGCTGGAAAAATGCACCCTGGGAAAAGTCTATGATGGAAATGTGATCATAGAGAAAAAGGAAGGATTAAAAGAAGGCAGAGGCAGTCTTCTGGAGCGTATCCGAAGTCAGAATGCAGTGCCTGGAATGGAGTTTTTCTCCCTTCGAAATCAGGAGGAAAGGAAGAAAGTCCTGATCCTTAGCAGCTGGAAAGCCGAGCGGGAGGCTAAGCTTGTTGTCCGAAAGCTTGCAGACAGTATGGACAGGGAAAAATATGATACGGTTATTTATAGTGGCTGGCTTGGAAGCAGGGGAGATGTGAAAGAATTTCTCGCCTTTGAAAAAGAGCTTCCAAAAGTGATGGGCGCAGGAAGGATGACTTTGAGTGAGGAAGATTTCCTGAATTACCGTATGATTGAGAAAAATCCGGCTCTTTATCTGGAAAATCCGGAAATACGAAGATATATGCGAATGCTTGCCCAAAGAGAGTGGGGCAGGCTGTTCGGCAGCAGTTCCTGGGATGTGGTGATCATGGCTGGAAGTACAGGGTATCTGCCATATTATCTGGCAGCAGAGGCACCGGCGAAAATGAAAGTTCTGGTGGATCTTGATTTTCTGCCTTACATCCATGAAAAATATCCGGCAAGATGGCGAAAAGCCCTTACTGTATTTGACCGGATATATGCTCCGGCAGATTGCCAGCAGCTGGGAGACTACGGAAAGGAAAACCGCCTTCGGATAATGCGCCTTCCGGTACTTGCTGCAGCCAGACCAGAGGAGAACCAGGTGGAAACGGTTTCCTACAATGGTGAGACATACCTTGTGTGTGGGAAATGGAACCTGCAGGGAGAGCGTATTTCCATGAAGCTGGTACAAAAGCCGGTTCCGGGAAGTATTCTGGTAAATGGTGAGCTTGCACCAACTGCAGAGCAGAAAAAAGCTTTGGAGCAGCTGTCGAAGGAGCACAGGATTTATGTGCTGGGGGCACAGAGCGCCGCCTATAAAAGTCTTTTGCCAGAAGCAGTGATCCTGGATGGATATGTGAAAAAAGAACTGTATCTGCAGCCTGCGGCCTGGGAATTTTTTGGAGCCTTTGAGAGTTATGTAGGAAACAAGGCCTTGGAATATGATGCATTGGAAAGAATATGTAAAACTTTTGGAGTGAAGGAGGACATTCCTTGATTCGTTCAGGGAGTGTCCTTTTTCTATAAAATGGGGGGAAAGTATGAATACGAAGAATAAAACCGGGAAATTCCGGATCATTTTCCGTTTCCTGAAAGGAAATATCCGGTTTTTTGTGGGAACGCTATTATTTTCGGTGTTGTTTACAGCATGTAATGCGTTGATCCCACAGATCGTGAAATACACAGCAGACCATATTCTGGTGCTGGATGGAATTCCGGATGGTCTGAATGTGCGGCAGACACTGCTTCTGGCAGCACTTCTGGTAGCTGCTTCGGCAGTTCTTTCGGGAGTTTTTAATTACTTAAGTAAAATGTGCCTGGCAAAAGGCTCAGAGAATTTCCTGAAATCCATCCGTGACACCTTGTATCACCACACCCAGTATCTGCCTTTTTCCTGGCATGTAAAGCACCAGACCGGGGAGATCATTCAGAGATGTACCTCTGACGTGGAAGTGATCCGTAACTTTGTGTGCAGGCAGCTGCCGGAGGTGTTTCGAATCTGTTTCCTGATCGTACTGTATCTGGGAATCATGTTTTCCATGAATGTGCAGATCACACTGGCTGCGGCAGCTTTTTTCCCGGTGATCATCGGTTATTCCTGCTATTTCTATTCCAGGATCGGGAAACGTTTTCAGGATGCTGATGAGGCGGAGGGGGCACTTTCCAGTACCGTGCAGGAGAATCTGACTGGAGTTCGTGTAGTGCGTGCTTTTGGTAGAGAAAAGTATGAGATCGATCGGTTTGATGAGAAAAATAATGCCTACTCCAATTTATGGGTATATCTTGGAAAACTGATGAGCGTTTACTGGGCATCGGGAGATTTGATCACTAACCTGCAGGTGCTGGTGGTTATGGTGACTGGTGTTGCTTTTGCCGTGAATGGACAGATCACATTGGGAGAGTTTATGGCATTTATTTCCTATAATGCGTCCCTGACCTGGCCGGTGCGAAGCCTGGGAAGGATTATTTCAGATATGAGTAAGGCTGGGGTTTCCATGGAACGTGTGGCTTATATTCTGGAGGCTGAGGAAGAAGATGCTGCTGTAAAGTGTGAAGCTAAGTCTACAGACAGAAATGAAAATGCAGAGAATATTGCGAAAAAGAAGAAGGCAGGACAGAGTGAGGCAACTCTGGCTTATAAGATTCCTGCGCGGACAGCAGAGCAAACGAGTGAGGATTCCGAAAATAAAGGCTGTGGAGAAAAGCAGACTTTGGGACCTGTCAGTGGAATGAAACCTGCCATGGATGGCGATATCTGCTTCCGCGATGTATCTTTCGGTTATTCTCCAGACCACCCGGTTCTGAAAAATATCAATTTCACAATCCCATCCGGAAGCACCTTTGCAATCCTTGGCACAACTGGAAGTGGAAAATCAACTCTGGTCCATTTACTGAACCGTTTATATGATCTGCCGGAAGACTGCGGCAGTATTACCATTGGCGGTACAGACATTCGTGACATTGACCGTCAGTACCTGCGCCAGAATATCGGCATGGTACTCCAGGAACCGTTCCTTTTCTCCAGAACCATCCGTGAGAATATTGGCATCACAAAGGAGAAGCTTCTGGATGAAGAAATCCGCCATGCAGCGGAGATTGCCTGTGTAGATGAGTCAATTCTTCATTTTACAGACGGATATGACACCATCGTAGGTGAGCGTGGCGTCACTTTGTCCGGTGGACAGAAGCAACGTGTTGCAATTGCCAGAATGCTGATGAAAGAAGCTCCGATCCTGGTATTTGACGATTCCCTATCCGCAGTAGATACGGAGACAGACAACAAAATCCGCAAAGAACTGAAAAAAGAGATGGAGAAAGCAACGGTTATTATGATTTCCCACCGGATCACATCTCTTATGCAGGCTGACTGTATTATTGTGATGGACAAGGGAGTAATCCAGCAGATGGGTACCCATGAGGAACTGATCCACCAGGAGGGACCATACAAAGACATTTATGAGATCCAGATGAACAGTGACATCCGTCTCATGGAAGGAGGTGCAGCATGCGAATAGAAGAAAAAGAATATACAAAGTCCATTGACATTTCCATCTGGAAAAAAGTTTTCCCTTTCCTTGCACCTCGGAAAAATGTGCTGATTATGGTAATTGTGATGAATATTCTCTGCTCCGTAGTGGATATTATCATGCCGTTATTTCAGCGACAGGCCATTGATTCCTTTATCGAGAAAAATACTCTGGCAGGACTTGGAGGATTTATTGCGCTGTATATTGCAGTGATCGTCTTTCAGATGTGGTCCGTCATCTGTTTCACCAGAGGCTGCATGACACTTGATGTGGAAACAGGCCGTGATATGAAACGGGCATTGTTTGTTCATCTTCAGAAGCTGTCTTTTTCCTACTACAATGCAACTCCGGTTGGATATATCCTGTCCAGGGTAATGAACGACGTAGCCAGGATCACAGAGTTGATCGCCTGGGATGTGATCGATATGCTGTGGGCTATCTTTTATGTAGTGGGTGTGTTTGTGGCAATGCTGTTTCTGAACTGGAAACTGGCTCTGGTGATCATGCTGATCGTTCCAGCTATTGCAGTTCTTACCTGGTATTTCCAGAATAAGATCCTCACATGGAACCGTCAGGTGAGAAAAATCAATTCCAAGATCACAAGTGGCTACAACGAAGGAATTATGGGCGCGAAAACTGTGAAATCCCTGGTTGTGGAGGAGAAAAACTTCCGGGAGTTTGCCTCTGTCACTGAGGAGATGAGAAGTGCGTCTATCAAGGCTGCCAGATTAAATGCAATTTATATTCCGCTGGTAGTTTTCTTTGGAGCTCTGGCAACTGCCCTTGTACTGGAGCGTGGCGGCATTATGGTTCTGAATGGAAGTATGGACATAGGAACACTTGCTGCATTTACTGCATATGCAGTTGGAATTTTTGAACCAATTCAGAGACTTGCAGGAATTTTGTCCCAGTGCATTTCTGCTCAGGCAAATATTGAGCGGGTGACCTCCCTTCTGGAAGAGAAGCCCCAGGTGGTAGACTCCCCAGAGGTTCTGGAAAAGTATGGAGATTTCTTTGATCCCCACAAGGAGAACTGGGAACCCATTAAAGGCGACATTGAGTTTGAAAACGTTTCATTCCAGTATCCCGATGGAAAAGAAGAGGTGCTCAGCAACTTCAACCTGAAAATTCCGGCTGGTACCAATGTGGCAATCGTCGGAGAGACCGGTGCAGGAAAAAGTACGCTGGTGAACCTGGCCTGCCGTTTCTTTGAGCCCACTAAGGGAAGAATCCTCATCGACGGCAGAGATTACCGTGAGCGAAGTCAGTTGTGGCTGCACAGCAACATCGGGTATGTGCTTCAGAATCCCCATCTGTTCTCCGGGACTGTGATGGAGAATATCCGTTATGGAAGACTGGATGCCACTGATGAAGAAGTAAAGGCTGCTGCGAAGGCAGTTCATGCCGATGAGGTAGCCGAAAAGCTTGACAAAGGTTATGACAGTGACGTAGGTGAAGGCGGCGATCGTCTCTCCACCGGAGAAAAGCAGCTTCTTTCCTTTGCCCGCGCAGTACTGGCAGATCCCGCCATTTTCGTTCTGGACGAAGCAACTTCCTCTATCGACACCAAAACCGAGCAGCTGATCCAGCAGGCCACAGACAAACTGCTGAAAGGGCGAACTTCCTTCCTGATCGCTCACAGATTATCTACAATCCGTAATGCCGACCTGATTCTGGTAGTCCGGGATGGCAAGATTGTGGAGCAGGGAAAACATAAGGAGCTGCTGGAGAAAAAGGGATATTATTATCAGTTGGTACGGCAGCAATTTGCGGATGAGGAGTCCAGGAAGGTACTTAGCTAAGTCACTATTTAGTTGATTAAAAGTTCT
>NZ_JAQDKY010000042.1:0-34016 GCF_027662325.1 Blautia faecis
GGCTTAATAGTTATTATTTGCTTTGGAATATTTATTTTACTATATACATGGGTAATTAAAGGTTATAAGTTAACAATATCTCAAATACTGATTCTTTTTTCATGGATAAGTTTAATGATTTCTAAGTATGTTTTAGATAAGCAAGCGGAACCTTACTATATTCTTTTTGTTAGCTTCTTGTTATTATTTTTATTATGTATGTCGGAAATGCAATTTAGGCAAAGAAATATAAAATTCTTAATTGATTCTTATATTGTATCTGCTGTTCTCATGAGTTTATTAATTATAGTGCAACATCGTACACCGTATGCACAATATGGAATATTTAGATTAGCATTATTTTTTAATTCAAAAGAATATTACGATGTAAATTTTACCTCGCTTTATTTACTTTTACCAACACTTTTAGCTTTTTATGGAGCAATAAAGGGAAAAAAGAAAAACAAAATTTGGTATATGGGAGCTACGGGTATTAATATTATTGGTATATTGCTGCTTGGCTCTAGAGGAACGTTTTTACCGGTAGCTGCAATAATGCTTTTTCTTATTCTTAAAGACAAGAAAATATCTTTTACTAAAATTCTTATTATAATGATAGCTGTTTTTGCAATAGTGTATTTATTACCTGAAGATACTTTTACTAGATTGCTTAAAACGGATTATATGGGAAGTGAACATAAAAGATACATAGAATGGGCGTATGGCTTGAGAGTATTTGGAAATTCACCTATCTGGGGAAATGGAATGAGAGCACCGAAAAGCTTGGTAAATGAAATTGGTGGTGGCGTAATGAATTATACAATACACAACACTTATATCGTATATTTAGCCCAATTAGGAATTTTAGGGGCGCTTCCGTTTTTTGGTATTTTAATTTATCCGTTAGTTATGTTAGTGAGAAAATGTAGAGAAATTTATTTGGTATTATCATATTGTGGGGTTCTATTTGCATGTATGATGATAGAGGCAAATTATTCGTATGTATTATTTGTTCCTCTTGCGATGATTTACATGATTATAAATGTTTCTATACGTGAAGGTGGAAATAAAAAATATATATTGGATAATATATTTGGATAAGGTGATAGTATGGATAAACCCAAAATTAGTATTTTAATATCAGCATATAATGCTGAAAAATATTTAGCTGAATGTATTCAATCTGTTTTGAATCAAAATTATGATAGTTACGAATTGATAATTGTTAATGATGGTTCAACAGATGGTACATTGGATATTTGTAAAAATTATGAGGAGACAAACTCACATGTACGAGTTTTTAGTTGGGAAAATAAAGGCTTGATTTTAGCGAGAAGAAAGGGAATTGAGTTATCACGTGGAGAATATATTTTATTTCTTGATGCTGATGATTGTTATGAAAAAGATGCATTTAATAATATTAATATGCTTCTGGAAGACAATCCAGATGTTGTGGTTTTTCGATTCAATTTTTGGCATGGGGAAGAAGACTATAAGCCATCGAAAATATTAGAAACCGAAATTTATACTTCACTTAAAGATAAACAGCTTTTTTTTGAAAAATTTATTGGAAATTATGAGTATAATCATTTATGGTCGAAAGTTATAAAAAGAGAATTATTGATAAAAGATAATTTTGATTACGAGAAGCTAAAAGATATACGACTGGGGGAAGATTTATTACAATCTATTCAAATTTATGCTTTAGCAAAAAAAATAATTGTTTCTGATAAGGTTATTTATAATTATAGAGTATTAGAGCAAAGTATGTCACATGGGTTTAATGAAAAACAAGTCGAAGATATTACTAAGGTTTATATGATATTAAAGCAGTATCTTCAAAATGTTGAATGGGATACGGAAAATTGTCTCGAAATTGCTAATTTAGAATATACGATTAAAATGTCTAGCTTGTTAAGAGATTTGTGGGACAGTAATTTAGACATGAAATATAAAAAGAACACTTCATCTAAAATAGTTAATATTAATAATGGTATGATAAATTCTACAACAATTATAATTCAAAATAGAATTTTATGGGAACTGTGTAAAAAGAAATGCTGGATATTAAGTCTGATATATTGTAGATTATTAAAAGTTTTAAGTAAAAGAAGGAGATCCTCAAGTGAAAATAGGTTATTTGAGAAAAAAAATAGCGTGTAAAATATTGCATCTATCAGGAGAAAAAAGTTGTGAATACATAAACAGTTATTTTAGAAAATGTGGAGCGATTGTAGGAAAGAATTGTAGAATATATTCAGATATTACTACATCTGAATCGTATCTAATATATATTGGTAATAATGTAACAATATCAAATGATGTACAAATTTTAACCCATGATAACTCTGTTATAAAAGTTATTCCAGATTGTACGGATATATTTGGAATGGTTAGAATTGGTAATAATACATTTGTAGGTGCTAGAGCATTAATACTGCCAGGAGTGAATATTGGAGATAATTGTATTGTTGGTGCGGGGAGTGTAGTAACAAAAAGTGTTCCTAATGGATCTATAATTGCTGGAAATCCAGCTCGTGTTGTGAAAAAAATTGAAGAATATAAAAGCAATATTAGAGATAATGTTTTTGATATAACAGGGTTAAGTCAAGTAGAAAAAAAGGAAATGCTTATTAAACAAAAAAGTAAATGGATAAATAAATAGCAAGGATTGTATATATGAAAAAAGAAAGAAATATATTAACAACTAGTTTTATATGGAAATTTGGAGAAAGATTTTTAGCTCAAATTGTTTCTTTTATTGTTTCAATTGTATTAGCGCGTATATTGGTACCAGAGGATTATGGTGTGGTATCATTAATTTTGGTATTTATTGCTTTTGCAGACGTTTTTGTTACATCCGGATTTTCAACATCCTTAATTCAAAAGAGGGATGCCACAGATGTTGATTTTTCGACCATATTTTATTGTAGTTTATTTGTTTCTATTATTATTTATGTTATTTTATTTTTTTCAGCACCATATATAGCTACTTTTTTTGGAATGCCTGCGCTATCTAGTATTTTAAGAGCTTTTTCATTGCGCATTCCTATAAGTGCATTTAATTCTGTACAGCATGCGTATGTGTCAAGAAATATGTTGTTTAGAAAGTTCTTTTTTTCAACGTTATGGGGGACTTTACTTTCAGGTGTATTAGGAATTGTAGCTGCTTATTTGGGCATGGGGGCATGGGCGCTGATTATTCAGTATATGTCTAATACAATTGTTGATACAATTGTGTTGTCGTTTACTATCAAATGGCGTCCTAAACTTGTTTTTTCAATTACATCGGCAAAAAAATTAATGCAGTATGGTTGGAAGATTCTTTTAGCTGATTTATCTGGTACATTTTTTGAACAATTGAGGTCTTTGATTATTGGAAAAGTTTATACAACTAGTGATTTGGCTTATTACAATAGGGGAAAAAGTTTTTCGTCTTTAGTGATGGATAATATAAGTACTGCTATGATGTCAGTCCTATTTCCGGATTTGGCAAATAAGAGTGATGATTTAGAAAAGGTAAAATTAACTTTAAGAAAATCCTTAAGTGTTATGCTATATATAATATTTCCGTTGATTGGAGGATTAGTGGTTATTGCAAAACCACTGGTAAATGTCTTATTGACGGAAAAGTGGAAACAAGCTATTCCTTTTTTACAATTATTGGCTGTTTCATCTGGTATTGGCTTAATTGGGAATATTAGCTTACAGTCAATTAAAGCAATAGGAAGAAGCGATATTGTTTTGAAACTCGAATTAATAAAAAAGCCAATATATTTAATTTTGTTAATTATAGGAATAAAAATTAGCCCAATAGCCATAGCCGCTACGATGGTAATATATTCTTTTTATAGTTCGATAGCAAATGCTATGCCCTTAAAAAAGGAATTAAATTATACCTACAAGCAGCAAATTAGTGATATTCTACCGTCTTTAGTTGCGACTGTAATTATGTGTATAGTAATAGCACCGTTTAGGGCTGTTATAAAAAATGATGTAATTTTATTGTTTATACAGGTTATTTGTGGTGGATTCATATATGCTATGGAATCTATAATCTTTAAGATAAGTGCATTTCAGTATATTAAAAAAATTGTATTTAAAGGAAGGTCAAATGAATAAAGTAAAACTAGGAAAAAAACAGCTGTTATATTATTCTTTTATGAAATGTTTTAGAATATTTCCTATTGATAGAAAAAAAATAGTTGTATCTAATTTTAGAGGAAAGGGATATGGAGATAACCCTAAGTATATTATTGAAAATTTAAGAAAAAGAAAAGAAATATATAAGATATACTGGCTGGTTGAAGATAAAAATGAAAAAATGCCTGAAGGAATTCATGTAGTAAAAATTAATTCTATTGCATCTTTATATCATTTAAGTACAGCAAAAATTTGGATTGATAATTGCAGAAAATCTCCCTATATAACAAAAAGAAAAAAACAATATTATATACAGACATGGCATGGAGCTATTGGTTTTAAGAAAATAGAAAAAGAAGCCCCTGGTTTGACTGAAGAGTATAGACTTGCAAGTTTAAATGATTCTAAAATGATAGACATACTATTATCCGGATCTCAATGGTGTACAGAAATGCTTCAAAGATCATTTTGGTACTGTGGAAAAGTATTAGAAGTTGGATCACCGCGTAACGATATTTTTTTTCTTGATAATGATGAATTAAAACTCTGTATAAGGAAAAAAATTAATTTGTCAAACGAATTTATTATTATGTATGCACCTACGTTTAGACAAACTATTTCATTTGATGTTTTTAATAATAATTATGAAAAATGGATTTCAGCATTTGAGAAAAAGACTGGTAGGAAGTGTAAACTGCTTTTTAGACTTCATCCTAATATTGCATCTTTATATAAAAATATTCAAATTGGAGAAAATATTATAAATGTTTCAGATTATCCAGATATGCAGGAACTATTGTTAATAACAGATGCTTTGATTACTGATTATTCAAGTTCGGCATTTGAAGCTGCATTAGGATACAAACCGGTTTTTCTTTTGTGTAATGATTATTATGAATTTATAACGCAAGAAAGAGAATTGTTTTTTAATATGGAAGAATTACCTTTTGAATTTGCAATAAATGAAGATGAGTTATTTCATAAAATTGCCGAGTTTAAATATGAACAATATATAGAAAATGTTAATGCATTTTATGCTAAAATTGGAAGTTTTGAGAATGGTAAGGCTTCAGAAAAGGTTGCTGAAATAATAGAGAACGTTTGTAAAATGCAATAATAAGAAGCGTAGAATTTTATTAAATTGATTTTTATAATATGTGCTATTCCAAAGTTTTTATGTGAAAATATTATAATTGAAATAAAGTCGTTAGAGTAAAAATAATAAAATACAAGAAGTGAGTGGTATATGGTATGAAATCAAGTAAAGGTTTATATTCATCGTGTTTTCCAGAATATGCTTTAAGTGATTGTGATTTGAAAAAATTACAGAATTCTCTTTTAACAATGTTAGTCGATGTTTGTAAAGTATTTGATAAATATAATATAGATTATATGTTATCTGGAGGAACTCTATTAGGTGCCATTAGGCATAAAGGATTTATTCCATGGGATGATGATGTTGATATAATGATGACTCGAAAACAGTATGAAAAGTTTCTTGAGCATGTTGCTGAATTGGATAAAAAATATATTTTAGTACAACCTTTGACGGACAAATATTTTTGTAAAAATCCTAAGATATTTAAAGTTAATACTCAATATATTGAAATATCAAATGCAGGAGTGGAGAGCTTTTCTATGCTGTTTATTGATGTTTTTATTATTGAAAATATGCCTGTATCAAGACTTAAGAGGAAGATCCTAGGAAAAATTTATGACTTTTCCTATAAAGGTGCAAGTGTTTGTGTGGATTATTTGTATCCATCACCACCAATTTTACAAAAGTCAAAAGAGAACATAGAATTGAGAAAGTATTATAAATTGAGAAGAAGAATTGGTTTTCTTTTTTGTCATTTAGGTGGTTTGAAATTTTATCTTAAATTAGTGGATAAAATAGCTAATAAAAGTAAAGAAACTGGTTTCTATGGTGTTCCGTCTGCAATTAGCTATGAAAGAGAAGTATTTGAAAAAGAAATGTTTGAAGATATTATTAAAGTTGATTTTTGCGGTTACCGTTTTAAAGCACCAGCAAATTATGATCATTATTTAAAAAATTTATATGGAGATTACATGGAGATTCCACCTTTAGAAAAGAGAGAATTACATGTAGCTTATAAAATAACTTTTTGATATACGGAGGATAAGCAAATGGCAAATATTGCATTACTAATTGCTGGAGGATCTGGCAATCGAATGGGACAAAGTATACCTAAACAATTTCTTACGGTGAATGAGCGACCGGTTATTGTATATACTCTAGAGGCATTTCAGCGACACCCAGAAATTGATTCAATAGCAGTGGTTTGCATTGATGGATGGCAGTCGGTATTGCAGGCATATGCAAACCAGTTTAATATTACAAAATTACAATATATAGTTTCTGGTGGGAAAAATGGGCAGGATTCTATTCGTAATGGGGTGTATGAATTGGAGCGGCATTTTAAATCCGATGATATAGTATTAATTCATGATGCTATTCGTCCAATGATTTCTGCGGATATTATTTCAGACTGCATAAGGATTACAAAAGAAAAAGGAAATGCAACTACAGTTATTCCTTGCGCTGAGGCTATGTTAAAAACTGAAAATGGAGAGAACTCAACAGGCAGTTACCCTAGAGATTTTTTGAAAAGAACGCAAACACCGCAGGGGTTCCATGTAGGGGATATTTGTGACTTGCATAGAAGGGCTCTCGCCGCTGGAATAACAAATTCTGTTGCTTCTTGCACTTTAATGATTGAGCTAGGAGAAAAGGTGTATTTTTCTGTTGGATCTGAAAAAAATATTAAATTGACTACAGTTGAAGATATAGATATTTTTAAGGCCCTTCTTATAGCAAAAAGATCCGACTGGTTAAAATAGAGGTGAAGGAATGGCATTACAAGATAGTATTACATATTTAAATGACTTAGATCTCGCAATACAGCATACGGTTGGAATTGAACAACTTAAAGGGACTACAATTTTGGTTACAGGGGCAACTGGGACAATAGGCTCATTTGTTGCAGATATGTTGTTAAGATATAATCAAACAAATAATGCTTGCATTACTGTGTGTGTAGCAGGGAGAAATCTTGAAAAAATGCACAAACGATATGAAAGCTGGAAAGATAATAATCTTAAAATTTTTAAATATGATGTGCTAAAAGCTATTATATTTGATTATGAAGTGGATTATGTAATACATGCTGCTGGAAATGCGCATCCACTTGCATTTAATAGTGATCCTGTTGGAACAATTATAGGTAACATTGAAGGAACCTATAATTTACTTGAGTATACTAAGGCGCATGGTGGAAAGAGATTTTTATTTGTTTCATCTGGGGAAGTGTATGGAAATGGAGATTTATCTCTTGATGAATTTAAAGAGGAGTATTTAGGAGCCATAGATATTACTTCGCCAAGATCGTGTTATCCGCAAAGTAAACGAGCTGTTGAAAATTTGTGTGCATCGTACAGTAGTCAGTATGAACTTGAAACCGTTGTTGTAAGACCGTGTCATACTTATGGTCCTGGGATTACGGAAACCGATAGTCGGGCAAATGCTCAATTTATAAGGAATGCATTAAATAATGAAGATATAATAATGAAAAGTGCTGGTAATCAATTAAGAAGTTATAATTATATTGCAGATTGTGCATCTGGACTTATAACGGTTCTTATTAATGGAAAATCAGGAACACCGTACAATATTGCAAATCCAAATGTGCGTATTACTATTGCTAAATTAGCAGAAATTATAGCCAAGACAGTAAATAAAAAAGTGATTTTTGCTGATCCGTCAGTATTAGATATCGCAAATAGGACGCCTATTGCCAAACAAGTTTTAAGTAGTAAAAAATTAGAAAATCTTGGATGGGTTCCGATGTTTAATGCGAATGAAGGTGTTGAACATACAATAAAAATATTAAAAGAATGTGAATAACAATTATTAGACGTAATTGATAGTCGTCCCTATACAGGCAATGTGAATTTTCTAAAAGCTTTTCAGTGTATTAAATAATTTTTATATTTTTCCCAAAAAGGACACAGTATGCTATCATATATATCGTAAGAGTTTTAAACCTACATAAACTTTTCTGAAAAACAAATCGTAGAAGGTGATAAAATCCATGGGAAGAAAGGATGTCATCATAAAAGAGTTGATAGAGGAGATGATTGGAATGAAGATAGAAAAGGAAGCCGAGGAAGAAAAGGTGAAGATTCGTGAAACACTTTAGGGTATCGAGGAAAGGGGAAGAATCGTTGGGTTAGCGGAATGAAAAAGGGGTTAGAACAGGAATAAAAATTTACCAAATTCCTGCTAAGAGACAACCGTATTGATGACCTAAAGCGAGTGCCTGATGATTCGGATTTTCGCCAGAAAGTTTTGAAAGAGTATGAAATCAATTAAAATGTTATAGAGGAGAAAATATTCTATGTGCGGAATCGTATCCTACACCGGCCATTCCCAGGCCGCGCCCATCCTTCTGGATGGTTTATCGAAACTGGAATACCGCGGCTATGACTCAGCCGGTCTTGCCGTTCGTGACGGTGAGAACAAAACGAAAATTGTAAAGGCGAAAGGCCGCCTGAAAGCGTTGGCGGAGAAAACCGATCATGGTCATGCCCTGGCTGGTACCTGTGGTATCGGTCACACTCGCTGGGCGACCCACGGCGAACCTTCTGAGACAAATGCCCATCCCCATACCTCCGATGATGGAAATGTGGTCGGTGTTCACAATGGTATCATTGAGAATTATCAGGAACTGAAGAATAAGCTTCTTCGCAAGGGCTATGAGTTCTATTCTTCCACAGACACCGAAGTGGCAGTGAAGCTCATCGATTACTATTACAAGAAATATGAGCATACTCCAGTGGATGCCATCAACCATGCCATGGTTCGTATCCGCGGTTCTTATGCCCTGGCGGTCATGTTCCAGAATTATCCCGGGGAGATTTATGTTGCCCGTAAGGACAGTCCTATGATCATCGGCGTGGAGAACGGAGACTGCTATGTGGCTTCTGATGTTCCGGCGATTCTGAAATATACCCGCAATGTTTATTATATTGGAAATCTGGAGATGGCACGTCTGGCAAATGGGACCGTTACCTTTTATAATCTGGACGGAGATGAGATTGAGAAAAAGCTAACGCAGATCAAATGGGATGCAGAAGCAGCTGAAAAAGCGGGCTACGAGCATTTCATGCTGAAGGAGATCCATGAGCAGCCAAAAGCCGTTCAGGATACGTTGAATTCCGTATTAAAGGATGGTGCTATCGACCTGTCTTCTGTGGGACTTACGGAGGAAGAGCTTCAGTCTTTTTCCCAGATATATATTGTGGCATGTGGTTCAGCCTATCATGTAGGTGTGGCATGTCAGTATGTGCTGGAGGATCTGGCGCAGCTGCCGGTACGTGTGGGTCTGGCATCTGAGTTCCGTTACCGCAGCATGCCTCTGGATCCCAACGGTCTGGTGATCGTGATCAGCCAGTCCGGCGAGACTGCAGACAGCCTTGCAGCCCTCCGTCTTGCAAAAAAGAAGGGGCTGAAAACCCTTGGAATTGTCAATGTGGTGGGAAGCTCCATTGCCCGGGAAGCAGATAATGTATTTTATACCCTTGCCGGTCCGGAGATTGCAGTTGCCACAACGAAAGCCTACAGCACCCAGCTGATCGCCGGCTATTGCCTTGCCGTTCAGTTTGCGCTGGTGCGCGGATGCATTTCCCAGGGGCGTTATCAGGATCTTATCTCCCAGCTTCAGTGTCTTCCGGAGCAAATCCAGAAGATCCTGGACGATAAGGAGCGGATCCAGTGGTTTGCTGCCAAACAGGCCAATGCCAGGGATGTGTTTTTCATCGGACGTGGACTTGATTATGCCATCAGCCTGGAAGGTAGCCTGAAAATGAAAGAGATCAGTTACATCCATTCTGAGGCTTACGCAGCAGGAGAGCTGAAGCATGGCACTATCAGTCTCATTGAGGATGGCACTCTTGTGATCGGTGTGCTCACCCAGTCTGAGCTTTATGAGAAAACCATTTCCAACATGGTAGAGTGCAAAAGCCGCGGAGCTTATCTCATGGGGCTGACTATCTATGGAAATTATAATATTGAAGATACGGCTTCCTTTACCGTTTATGTTCCAAAGACAGAGGAGTGCTTTGCCACAAGCCTTGCGGTGATTCCGTTACAGCTTATGGGATATTACGTCAGCGTGGCAAAGGGACTTGACGTGGATAAGCCGAGAAATCTGGCAAAGAGCGTTACAGTAGAGTAAATTTGCAGCAGTCTTATGAGTGCGGTGAGCAGAAACGGCAGATGTTTTTCGGGGGAAAAACAACAGGATGAGGTTATAAAAATGGGAAAATATTTTGGTACAGATGGCTTCCGCGGAGAGGCAAATGAAAACCTGACAGCAGATCATGCATATAAAGTAGGCCGTTTTCTCGGCTGGTATTACGGAGAACTGAAACGTCAGAACGGTGATGACACTCCGGCACGTATCATAATAGGAAAGGATACCCGCCGTTCCAGCTATATGTTCGAGTATACACTGGTTGGCGGACTGGTGGCTTCCGGTGCAGATGCATATCTTCTCCATGTCACGACCACACCTTCTGTGGCTTATGTGGCAAGAGTGGATGAATTTGACTGCGGTATTATGATTTCCGCAAGCCATAATCCATATTTTGACAATGGAATCAAGCTGATCAACGGAAACGGGGAGAAGATGGACGAGGAGACCATTTCCCTTGTGGAAGCCTATCTGGATGGAAATCTGGAAGTCTTCGGGCAGAAATGGGAGGAGATTCCTTTTGCAAAGAAGGAAAAAATCGGCTGTACAGTAGACTATGTTTCCGGAAGAAACCGTTACATAGGGTATCTGATCTCTCTGGGTGTCTATTCCTTCCGCGGCGTGAAGGTGGCGCTGGACTGTGCCAACGGAAGCTCCTGGAACATTGCCAAGGCTGTTTTTGATGCTCTCGGCGCCAAAACCTACGTGATCAACGCCCAGCCGGATGGCACCAACATCAACAACAATGCCGGTTCTACCCATATCGGGGGACTGCAGAAATACGTGGTGGAGAACGGAATGGACGTTGGTTTTGCCTATGACGGCGATGCAGACCGCTGTCTCTGCGTAGACGAGAAGGGCAATGTGATCACCGGCGACCACATTCTTTACATCTACGGAAAATACATGAAAGAGCGCGGCAAGCTGCTGACCAACACTGTTGTCACCACCGTCATGTCCAACTTCGGTCTGTACAAGGCCTTTGATGAGCTTGGAATCGACTACGCGAAAACAGCCGTTGGAGACAAATATGTATATGAGTACATGATGAAAAACGGCTGTCGTATCGGCGGTGAGCAGAGCGGGCATATTATTTTCAGCAAATACGCCAGCACAGGGGACGGAATTCTTACCAGTCTGAAGATTATGGAAGTTATGATGGCGAGAAAGAAAAAGCTCAGCGAACTGGCAGAAGGATTTACCGTTTATCCACAGGTGCTCACAAACGTGAGAGTGACCGATAAGAAGGCTGCGCAGGATGATGCAGATGTGCAGGCTGCGGTGAAGAAGGTTACAGAGGAACTGGGCGATACCGGAAGAATTCTCGTCCGTGAGTCTGGAACAGAGCCGGTTGTGCGTGTTATGGTGGAAGCGGAGAGTGAAGAAATCTGCCAAAAATATGTGGATATGGTTGTAAATGTAATTAAAGAAAATGGGTATGTGGCCGGATAAGGGCTGGATACCGTGGATGCTGCCGCCCGGCGTGTGCCGGGCGGTGGTGGTGTGTATAAGATAAGTTATAATATAATAATTTCGTATAGAATATTTAGAGATTAAATTGTTATAAGTTTGCAACATCTGAATGTCGAGTAAAAACAAAATCTACTTGACATTCGATCTATGTCTGTTTATTATTTAAATAAAATAATTAGAAGGAGCAGGAGTGATGAATAGTAGAGAGCGGATAGAATTGTTTCTTTGCAATATTAAAGAGAATACTGTAATTGAAGCAAGCCGTATATATACTTTCTTGGCAGATGACATGACAGAAGCAGCATTTTATAAAACACTTGAACGCTTCTGCCAAAGTGGTTCACTTGTCCATTTGACTAAAGGGTTATATTATAAGCCGAAGAAATCCAGATTTGGAATTGTTCCGATCAGAGAGCAGGATATTGTTACTCATTACATTGGGAATCAGAAGGGATTGGTTGTAGGCTATAAACTGTATAATGAGAAAGGACTTACTACACAAATAAGTAAGCAGACGGAAGTTTTTTCAAATCATGTGCCAGGGCAAAGGAAAACAATTCAGAATGTGGTTGTAAAAAATATCTCTTGTGATCTGAATGAAGAGCGCGTAGCAGTAATTGAAACTCTGGAGATTCTTCAAAATTATTCTAAGATAGAAGATGTAAACAAAAAAGCGCTGATTACTTATATGGAGAAGTTTGCACAGTCTTATTCTGATAAAGCTGCGGTCTATGTCCTGGAGCATATGAAATATAAAAAGGCAACAATTGCTTTTTTGGAATCCTTTTTGGAGTATCTAAATGTTAATAACTCATTAAAACAATTTTTATCATCAATGTCTGTTTATGCAATTCCAACCATGGAGGAAATATATGAGACTGCATGAGAATGAAGAGGATTTTCGAGATCTTTGTAGTATAACAGCTGGATACATTGGCATTCCAGAAGACGCTGTTAGAAGAGATTATTACATTGTGAGTATGCTTCAAAAACTTGAGAAGAGTGAGTTTGCAGACTGTTGTGTGTTCAAAGGTGGAACTTCACTTAGTAAATGCTATCCAGGCTCAATCGAACGGTTTTCAGAAGATATAGATTTGACATTTTTGGCTTCTGGTTTGTCTAAAAAGCAGTATGATAAAAGTTTAAAGAAGATAGAGAAGATAATGACAAACACTTATAAAGTGGAAATTATCCCAGAAGAGCGAAACGATAGGAATAAAAGCTCTTATGTTTTCTTTGGTAATAATGATAATATTAAAGTGAAATTGGAAATTGGCTCTAGTGTTAGACCAGATCCATATTCTAAAAGAGTATTGAAGACATATATTCAAGAATACCTGGAAAAACAGGAAATGGAAGATGTTATAGCTGAATATGAATTAAAAGAAGTGGTAATAAATGTGTTGGCTATTGAACATACATTTCTTGATAAGGTGATGTCAGTTAAAAGACATGCAATATGTGGAACATTAGGAAATAAAGTACGTCATATTTATGATGTTACCAGACTTTTTCAGCGCGAGGATATTCAGGAATTTTTAAAAGCATCGGAAGAGCTAAAATCCCTTTTAAGAAAAACAAAGGATACAGATAGTTACTATCTGCAGAAAAGAAATATTTCCGAAGAATATGATCCTACTGGGAAATATGATTTTAACTCATGGAAAGAATACTTTAATGAATCAATACAAAGACGTTATGAAACTTTGCATGAGGATTTGCTGTATACTGATCAGAAACAGAATTTTGAAGATGCAGTAAATACATTCGAGGAGATTAACAGGATATTTGCTGCGATTGATGAATGAAATAAAAAAGTTTTTTGAAGGAAGAAGAAACATATTGTTTGGAGAAAATATCTTGATATATTTTTATAATATGGAAAAAGAGGACTAATGGTATTATTATGAGAGAATTTGTAGAAAAATGGGAGGTTCTTATAACTGTAATTATTTCTATTACAAGTATTTTTTGGCTACCAAAGCGAACGAGATGACATTTCCAATGCATGCACAGGCAATAGAATCCTGACTAGCTTGAAAATCATGGAAGTTATAATAACGAGAAAGAAGCTTAGTGAACTGGCATAAGGGTTTACGGTGTATCCGCAGGTGCTTATCAATGTGAGAGTAACCGATAAGAAGGCCGCACAGGACGATGTGGACGTGCAGGCAGCGGTGAAGAAGGTTACAGAAGAGCTGGGAGATATCGGCAGGATCCTGGTCCGCGAGTCCGGAACAGAGTCGGTGGTACACGTTATGGTGGAAACGGAAAGTGATGGATTCGAGCTATAAGATATAAAGTTAGGAAATTCGGATGAGACAGAATAGTAAAAATAATTAGGAGAGATAGGGGAGAAGGTATATGGTAGAAGCTTTACTTAAAGAAGTAGTATCTGCAGGTCGCACTGAAATTATATTGGCGGCAGGAGAACATTTGGCTGGTAAAATTAAAGCCGGTTATGACATAAAGAAATTGTTTGTTGAAACTGGGGAGTTTTTTATTGATTTTGAACCACAAGCAGAGCAATTATTTGAAGATTTGGCGTTAGTTTTTTCTAAAGAAAATATGACTAAATTGGCAAATGAGATGAAAGGAGATTCTGGCTATACTCTTAAAAAAAGTTTGCTTGATTCAATTATAAGATTGATGAACAAATATGATATTCCTAGAGAGCAGGCAATTTTATACGCTAATGAATTTCTTTTTGCTGTTCTGGGACAATTACCTGAAGTAGCACCGAAACAGTATGATAGATATTTTCAGAGTGAATGGAGAGAGGAACAGGAAAAGACACTAAATGATAGAAGTTAGTGTTGCAAACCTCTTGATATCTAGTTATAGTTGTGGGTCAGCAATAGAATCCGGATGGCGTTATCCAAGGAGAATATCATGAAGCATAAAACAACTTGTTTCTAATAGTAAATTCCAGTTTTGAAGAACTTTGCAAAACTAACTTCCATAAAAATCATGATATTTTGATTTGCCAGAATTTACTTTTGCAAGCGATTAGCTAAATCAGAACTTAAACTTGCAAACTGGAAGCAAGGTATTAAATATGTTTTCTTTCTTAAATTTGAAGAGGTAGTATTAGATATATTAGAGGAGGGACGTGCTGCTGGAAAATCTGAAGGAATCCAGATTGGCGCAGAGCATGAGCAGCGACTTACCAAAGGATGCTGATTTGGTGGAACGGGCTGTTGATATTAAAGCATGGTATGATGGCTACCATTTTGGTGATTTTGATGTATATTGCCCCTGGGATGTGATGAATTATCTGCTGGAATTGCAGCGTGATCCAAAGGCAACCCCTATCAGCTATTGGAAAAATACCAGTGACAATGCGATCATTCGCTCTTTTATACAATCATCCACTGTATAGTTCTGGTATGAAGATCTATAGTGCTGCGTCAGAAAAAAATCTCGAAATTTTTAGATAAAAACAGACAGATAAAACTTGTGAAGCTCCTGTTTCCGTGCTATTATGAGCATAGAAATTTGAAGCAGCAAACAGCTGCGAAAATAAAGGAAAGATGTGAGAGAAAATGAAGGAAACAATACAGGACGTACTTCAGCTGATTTTACAGGCCGATGATATCAAATATGTAAAAAATAGCGGTATATTGAATTATGGACTGGATTTGAAACAGGTGGTGGAACGTGAAATTGAATTGTCTGTTTGCAAAGGTGATAAGGAAATATTGCTTGCGATGAATTATGACATAGAGCAATGCTCTGTTCAATTTCAGATTGTAGACTGCACGGAGGAAGATGAGAAGAAGATTATAGATCTGTATTTTGCTTTAAACGGTGCCGAAGCTACGGTGGATTTTACAAAAGCGCTTAATTTATATTTGTTAAGTATCGGTTATATTGATGAAGGCGACCTGGAAGAGTATCGTCAGAAGGTCAGCCGCCTGAGCTGAGGATAATATGTGAGGCGAAAATCAGTAACAATGAAAAAACAGCTCCCTGCGTGGTCAGAGAGCTGTTTTTTATTATACACCAGGATTATTTAACTGTAACGGTGATGTATTTGTTTACTGTCTTGTAGTTTTTAGCTTTAACAGTAACTTTTACCTGATAGATACCTTTCTTGGTTCCCTTAGCAACTACGATCTTACCGTTTTTGTTAACTTTGATCTTGGAGTTGTTTGTTGTGTAAGAAATTTTACCAGTTTTCTTAGTTACTTTGATAGCTTTCTTAAGAGTCTTACTGCTCTTCTTAACTGCAGAAGCCTTTACAGTATACTTGTCAGTAGACTTTAAGGTAACCTTCTGAGTTTTAGCTTTGATCTTGTAAGTAAGAGTCTGTGTATATCCGGCATATTTTCCTTTACCGATGATGGTAACTTTGTATGTTCCGGCATTCTTACATGTTTTAACTTTTACTGTGTAGTATTTAGCCTTGATTGTTTTTCCAGCTTCATTCTTAACTACAACCTTTGGCTGCTGTTTCTTACCAGTGTAAGTTACAGTTTTCTTGGTAAGAGAAGCATTGAAAGATGTTTTTACAGGTGAATCTGCTGCAAAAACAGTAGTGCTGATGAGAAGCATCATTACTGCAGCCAGGATGGTTACAGCTACTTTTTTGAATGATTTCATTGGTAACACCCTCTATTTCTTAATTTAATGTATTTAATAAACGGTCTCCCCACGCAGACCCGTTTATCCGGAAGTTGGATTGCTGTGAATAAAGTTCACAGCCGGTAAAAATAGTACAAACGGTTATTTTCCGGTAGAATTCTTATCTGTGGCAGCGGAGTCAGAGCTGTTTTTCTTATCCTTAGGCTCATAACCATAGCCGTATCCATAACCATAACCGTATTTTCCATAGCCATACTTGCCATAAGCACGTCCCTTTACATCGGCACGGTTCAGGACTGTACCCAGGAGCTTGCAGCCAGACTGCTGGATCTCATAAAGAGACTGCTTGATCAGAGTACGCGGTGTAGTACCGGCACGTACAACCAGAACTGCGCCGTCGCACAGAGAAGCGATAAGTGCTCCATCTGCTACACTGCCAAGCGGCGGGGAATCTATAATAACAAAACGATAATTCTCTGAAAGAGTATTCAGAAGCTCTTTGAAACGAACGTCTTCCAGAAGAGCGGAAGGATTCTCAAGGAGCTGTGTACACGGAACCATATAGCCGTTTGGAATATTGGTACTATATACAACGTCTTCATATTCTGCCATACCGGAAAGATAATGGTTCAGTCCCATAGTAGTGTCATCGTCATAGTCCATCTGAAAACGTGTTTTCATAACGGATTTACGAAGGTCAACGTCTACCAGAACAGTGGGAAATCCTGCTTCTGCAAGCATTTTCCACAGGTAGGAGGAAATGGTACTCTTACCTTCATTAGGCTGGCAGCTGGTCAAAAGGATCTTGCGGGTATTTTTACCGCAGAATTTAATATTAATACGAAGTCGGTTCATCGCTTCGGAAACTGCATAGGGCAGCTCCGGAAGGTTTACATTAAGCTGGTTCATTATTTCTTACGACCTCTCTTTCTGCCGCGTCTGCGGTGCTGCTCCTCATCCAGATCGATTACCTGATCGCTGTCAGGGATTGTGGTAAGAGGTACCAGCCCAAAATATTTTTCCATATCATCTGCAGTATGGATGGTGTCATCCATCAGATATTTTACAATAAAGAATGCTGCACAGATGAGAAGTCCAAGCAGAGCACCGATCATGGTGAATTTGGTATAGCTTGGAGCTACTTTACTCTCAGGAAGCTTGGCATGCTGTGCCAGATTCGGAGCAAGTGTGCTCATGGTATCCGGGAGATAATCAATGGCTTCCTCAGCCATAGTTTCAGCCAGATCCATAGCCATCTGCGGATCGGTAGAAGTAGCGGTGATCTCCAGAATACGGGTATCGCTTGGGTTATTCAGTGAAAAAGCTTTAGCCAGTTCATCGGATGTGGCATCCAGATTCAGACGGTCAATGACACGGTTCAGTACCGGATAGCTGAGCATCAGCTGTTCATAATCTGCAGTCAGGGAAGTACCAAGATTCAGGTCACTTAAATTGACTACAGAATCGTCTGAGGCAGATACTACGTAAAGCTTGGCTGTGGATTCATAGGTAGGTGCGATAAAGAAAAAGGAATACGCACCCAGAAGTACAGCGCCTGCAATAAGACTGATCAGCAGATAACGCCATTTGTCTAACAAGACGTAGCCTAGATCCACAAGGTCGATTTCCACCTCGTCGTTTGTGAGTTCTTCGTTCATGTCGGGTCTCCTTAATTTTGTTTATTGTAGCTGTTCAGTATCTTCCTAGCTACGATTTATTTTCTAACAGGAAAATTATTTCTTTTCCTTATAAAAAAGCGAAAGGATCGCTTCCTGAAGGCTGTCCGGATCAGGAGTGAAAGTCTGCCAGCCATCCTCGTCGAAGTCGGCAGTTCCTTCTATAGATACTTTCTCCTCCTCTTTCTCATCGGAAAGAAGAAGGGCAAGACGGGAAAACTTCTTGGCACTGATGTTGGTAGTCATGTAGTCCTCAAGTGCATGATAAAGATCCAGCGGGAACGTCTTATCTTCACTGCATTTCGCCTGGAAAACAGGCTTGAAAGCTTCCTCGTACTGGGCCTGACGGCTCATTCGGTTCTCGTTCAGTCCGTCGGCAACGGTCTTGCGCTCACGGATGAAGCGTTCAGCGTCTTTACCGTGCAAGGTAACGGTCTGTCCCTTGATCAGTGTGTCACTGTCCGGGAAATCATCCTCGATGGTGACGGTGACACCGCCAACCATATCATTTACCACTTCGATGGCGCTCATGTTTACCATTGCAAAGCCATCGATCTTGTGACCTCCAAGGAGCGTGGAAACTGCATCCACAGTATTCTCTGCACGGGTCTCATGATCCAGGCTCATGGCGTGTGCCAGGGAAATCTGGCATTCTGTGGTATCTATGTAAGAACCGTCATCTGCAAGGCTTTTCACCGGAGTCATGGTGTTCCGGTCGATGGTGAGAAACTTGCAGGTGTCTGTGCTTCTGTCGCGGACAAGCACAAGCAGCACGTCGCACTGACCGGTACCGTCGTATTCCTTGATCTCGGTTACCTTATCCGGAGAATCAATTCCGGCGAAAAGGTAAGTCTCAAGATTCCCTTTCGGAACATAGGTAACACCTTTATAAGTGATCTGGTCAGTATCCTGTGTGGAAGAGGATGCACTCCGGTTCACAGCATGGCTGTTGGCAGAAGTGAGAACACCTGCAGCTGAGCCTATGCCAAGAACGCCAGCGGCAAGTCCTATGGCGAGATATTTTATTTTTTTATTTTTATTCTGTCTGGAAATTTGATTATGACGCATTGATTCCTTTCTGCAGACCGAGGTATACTTCGCAGCTGTTCACTCCGTTCACAGCAACACGCTCCGCGATGCACAGAAATCATGCTTTTGCATGATTTCGCGCCGCAATTCTCGGGCTTTCTGTGAGCCTTGCTCACAAAAAACACCTCGCGGAACATTCCCTGTGAACAGTAACGGAACAGTACCTGTAAACCGTCACTCTGAAAATTACATATTGACAAAACTTAGAATCTGTTATTTACTTCACATTATAAAATATCATATTGTATAAATATTATATTGCTTTACTACAATATGTACTGATTTTATCACGGTTTGATTTGGATATCAACCCGCTCTGTCATTTTTTGGCAAAATAAGGTGACGAAAAAAATCGTTTTCCTCTGGGATTTTTTGTGCTATACTTATACAACGTATAGATTTCAGAGGAAATTTACTGGAGGAAAAAATGGAAAATCGCGAACGATATAAGAGACTGATCATGTTTTTGGCGTCTGCGGTGATCATAGCTATTGAAACATTGCTTTTCGCCTATATCTGGTATAAATTTTATGCCCACAAGGAGGTCATCGGCAGACGCTTTGACAGAGGCAATCAGGTAGTCATTGGCCTGTATGTGCTGATGATATACTTCTTTTATAAAATTTACGGTGGTTTTAAGGTGGGTTATCTGCGGGTATTTGAAGTAATCTATTCCCAGATCCTGTCTGTGTGCTGCGTGAATTTTATTACCTATTTACAGTTGTGCCTGATCGGCCGCTGGCGTCTGGGAGAGCATCTGACACCTATGCTGGCTATGACGGGGATTGACCTGGTGATCGTTGTCATATGGGTGGTTGGTATGCGTTATGTGTACACCAGACTGTATCCGCCCAGACAGATGCTGATGATTTATGGCGGACGTAATCCGGGAGATTTAAGGAATAAGTTTGAGACCAGAGAGGATAAATATGCCATTAAAGAGATGGCATCCCTTTCCCTTGGCCTTGACGTGATCAAGGAGAAGATCAACGGATATAAAGCAGTTGTGATCGGGGATATCCCGTCCCACGAACGAAATCTTCTCCTGAAATACTGCTTTGAGAAGGATATCCGCTGTTATTCTATTCCGAAGCTTTCTGATATTATGCTCCGGAATGCAGACGATATTCATTTATTTGATACCACGCTTCTTCTTTCCAGAAACCTGCGTCTGACAGCAGAGCAGCTGTTTTTCAAAAGAATTGTGGATATTATATTTTCCCTGGCAGGGCTGGTGATCGCATCTCCGTTTATGATTCTGATCGCACTTGCTATTAAGCTTTATGATGGCGGTCCTGTTTTTTATAAGCAGCCGCGTCTTACGAAGGATAAGCAGATCTTTATGATCCTGAAATTCAGAAGCATGAAAATGGACTCTGAAGTGAAGGGTGCCCAGCTGGCGAAGAAAGAGGATGACAGGATCACACCGGTCGGGAAGCTTATCCGCCGGATCCATTTCGATGAGCTGCCACAGATTTTTAATATCCTGAAAGGTGATATGTCTCTGGTAGGCCCAAGACCGGAGCGGCCGGAAATTGCTGCACTGTATAGCGAGAGGATCCCTGAATTTGATTACCGCCTGAAAGTGAAGGCCGGACTTACCGGTTATGCCCAGGTTTATGGTAAATACAACACGACACCTTATGATAAGCTGAAACTGGATCTCACCTATATTGAGACCTATTCTCTGAAGCTGGATCTGAAGCTTTTGATGCTTACCTTCAAAATCCTTTTCCAGAAGGAAAATACAGAAGGGGTTGAGGCATGGCAGAAGACAGCTGGCCAGGAGAAAAACGAGGAGAATGATTAAGACTGAGACTGAGGAGGAAATTTTATGTGTGGAATTGTTGGTTATGTAGGAGATGAACAGGCGGCACCGATTTTGCTGACAGGCCTTTCCAAGCTGGAATACAGAGGCTATGATTCAGCAGGTATCGCAGTTCGAAACGAGGCAACTGATAAGATCGCAATCGTAAAGGCGAAAGGGCGTCTGAAAACTTTGATCGAGAAGACAGACGGCGGTTCAGCCGTACCGGGTACCTGCGGTATCGGTCATACCCGCTGGGCGACTCATGGAGAGCCTTCTGAGACAAATGCCCATCCTCATTGTACAGATGATAAGTCCGTAGTACTTGTTCATAATGGAATTATCGAGAATTATCAGGAGCTGAAGGCGAAGCTTCTTCGTTCCGGTTATACGTTCTATTCACAGACAGATACAGAAGTGGCTGTGAAGCTGGTAGATTACTACTATAAGAAAACCGGAACCCCGTTGGAAGCAATCTCCAGAGCAATGCTCCGTATCCGCGGTTCTTATGCATTTGGTGTTATTTTCAAGGACTATCCGGGCAAACTGTTTGCAGCCCGCAAGGACAGTCCGCTGATCATTGGAAAGAGCGAGAACGGAAGCCTTATCGCTTCTGATGTTCCTGCGATCCTGGATCAGACCAGAAGAGTTTATTATATCGGCAATCTTGAAATTGCGGAGCTTTCCCGTGATGAGATCCATTTCTACAATATCGACCGTGAAGAGATTGAGAAAGACGTTGTGGAGATCCAGTGGGATGCAGCTGCTGCTGAGAAGGGCGGCTATGAGCACTTTATGCTGAAAGAGATCCATGAGCAGCCGAAGGCTGTTCAGGACACCATTGGCGCTTATGTAAAAGAGGGACACATTGATTTTTCTGAGACAGGGCTTACAGATGAGAAGCTGGCTTCTCTTAAGAGAATCTATATCATCGCCTGCGGTTCTGCTTACCATGTTGGCATGGTTGGCAAATATGTGATCGAATCCATGGCGAAGATCCCGGTTGAGGTGGATGTGGCTTCTGAGTTCCGTTACCGTGATCCGATCCTTGTGGAGGATTCCATGGTGGTTATTATTTCCCAGTCTGGAGAGACCGCAGACAGTCTGGCTGCTCTTCGTCTTGCCAGAGATAGAAATGTTCCGGTACTTAGCGTAGTCAATGTTGTAGGCTCCAGTATTGCAAGAGAGAGCGATTATACGTTATATACTTATGCGGGACCTGAGATTTCTGTTGCCACCACCAAGGCTTACAGCACCCAGCTGATCGCCATGTATCTGCTGGCTATCCAGAGCGCTTTTGTCCAGGGAAAGCTTGAGGAGGGAAAAGTGACTCGTCTGCTTGCTGAGATGGAGACCCTGCCGGACAAGATCAGCCGTGTTCTGGATGATAAGGAGCGTATCCAGTGGTTTGCAAGCAAGTATGCAAATGCCCATGATATTTTCTTCATCGGACGAGGAATTGACTATGCTATCAGCATGGAAGGAAGCCTGAAGATGAAGGAGATCAGTTATATTCATTCTGAGGCTTACGCAGCAGGTGAGCTGAAGCACGGAACGATCAGCCTTGTAGAGGATGGTACTCTGGTGATCGGTGTGATGACGCAGAAGGATCTTTTTGAGAAGACACTGAGCAATATGGTTGAGGTAAAGAGCCGTGGTGCTTATCTGATGGGACTGACCAGCTATGGCAATTACAGTATTGAGGATACCGCTGATTTCTCCGTATATGTTCCCAAGACGGAGAAGTATTTCACAACCAGCCTTGCAATTGTTCCGCTGCAGCTGATGGGATATTATGTCAGCGTAGCGAAGGGCCTGGATGTGGACAAGCCGAGAAACCTGGCAAAATCTGTTACTGTAGAATAATGTTATTAAATTACTGAATTATATTTCCAAACAACAGAAAAAAGACAATATTGTTATAAACGTAAACATGGCGCGGAGAAGTGGCTTCTTCGCGCTGTTTATTTGGAAACGAAATAGTGGGATTGTTCGAACAAAATGGGGCATGAAAAAGATATGGAAGAAAAAAGGTACAGGATCATAGGTACTGCCGGACATATTGATCATGGTAAGACCTGGCTGGTCAAGGCGCTGACAGGCACGGATACGGATCGCTTGGCAGAGGAAAAAAGACGGGGGATTACAATTGAAAATGGTTTTGCGTTCCTGAAATTTCCGGATGGCAGGGAAGCAGGGATTATTGACGTGCCAGGTCATGAAAAATTTATAAAGAATATGCTGGCCGGAGCTGGCGGAATTGACATTGCCATGGTAGTGATCGCAGCAGATGAGGGAGTTATGCCTCAGACCAGGGAACATCTGGCAATACTTTCCCTGCTTGGTATTCGAAAGGGTGTGATTGTACTCACCAAAGGTGACCTGGAATGGAAAAAGGGACTTGACCAGGAAATTAGGGAATTTGCAGAGGGAACATTTCTGGAAAATGAGGATGTGATAGTGACCAGTGCTGTGGATGGGCGTGGGATTGAGGAACTGCGCAGGGTGTTGTGGAAACTGTGCACAGCCGGAAAAACCACGGAAAATCAGAATCTTTCCAGAAAAGAAGATGACAGTTGCACAGGCAGAATGGGTACGAAAGCATCTGCGTTTCGTCTGCCCATAGATCGTGTGTTTTCTTTAAAGGGTTTTGGAACCGTAGTGACAGGGACGCTGCTTGATGGCAGTTTAGGCTTGAATTATGACGCCATGCTTTATCCCAGAGCTGAAAGGGTAAAAATTCGAGGGATTCAGGTGCATGGTCAGGAAGTATCCGAAGCTGTTCCGGGACAGCGGGTGGCAGTGAACCTTCCGGGAATTGGAAAAGAGCAGATCTCCCGGGGAGAAATCCTGGCAACAGCAGGAAGTATGGAAGGTACCATGATAGCAGATGTACGGCTGCAGCTGTTGAAGTCAGGACAGCGTACTTTAAAAAGCGGTACCCGTGTTCATCTTTATCATGGGGCAGCAGAACTGGTGTGTAAAATAATTCTGTTTGACAGAGAAGTGCTGAAGCCCGGTGAAGAGGCCGTAGTCCAGCTTCGGATGGAGCAGATGACGGCAATGAAAGCAGGGGATCATTTTGTTATAAGATTTTATTCGCCAGTAGAAACCATCGGCGGTGGAGTTGTGCTGAATCCCAATGGGGTAAAAAGGAAAAAAAGACAGAATGCAGATGCTGTTGTTCATTGCGCATGTACGGGAAAGGAAAGAAAAAAAGCACATGCTGCAGGAAAAATAACAGAAGAAATATGTGGAAATTCTGTCTTTTTGCAGCTGCAGGAATTATATCTGAAATCGGGCTTTAAGCCTCCGCTGACAGATGAAGTGAAGAAAGTATTTTCCGGTGAGCGGGATTTTTCAGAAGTGTTCTTTGCCATGGTGCGGGACGGTGTTCTTGTACGGTTTGACGAGAAGCATTATATGCACCGGGAAATACGGCAGAAAGCCCTGGATATGGTATATCAGTTATTTAAAGAAAAGGGTATGATCCAGACTGGAGAATTTCGTGACCGTCTGGGAATATCCCGTAAATGTGCGATCATACTGCTGGAGGGGTTTGACAGAGAGCGGATTACAGTTATGGAAAATGGAGGAAGAGTATTAAAACGAAACTTGCAGCAGGCAGACCGGTCTCAATGAGAAGAGTAAGAATGGAAAGCTGGGTACGTTTTTGGCGGGAACATATGGGAATCGAACCCATCCGGGACGGGATTAGCGCCCCACACTGGTTTTGAAGACCAGGAGGCACACCGGCACCTATCTGCTCCCAGTGAGAGTATAGCGGAGATTGGAAGCTTCGTCAACCACAGTCTTTGGGTCCGAAACCTTTCTTTGATTCCCTATTGACTAAGAGGGGGCAGATAAAGTAGAATAGTATTATTCGGGATAGTGTACCTTGTAGCCTTTTTCAAACATGCTCTGGTATGGCGGAGCTGTTGAACAGGGCTGTGTTTTGCGTATCCCGTTTATAATGGATGTTTTCACATTACCAGATTACAGTATTGAAGAATATCCGAAGAGGAGAAAAATATGGCAGAGACAGTTAGAGTTGTAGTAGATGTCATGGGCGGAGACAACGCTCCGGCAGAACCAGTGAAAGCAGCTGTAGAGGCTGTTACCGAGAGGGAAGACATTGATGTGATCCTTACCGGCAGGCAGGATGTAATTGAGAATGAGCTGAGTAAATTTCAGAATTACCCCAAGGAAAGAATCCGGATCGTGAATACCACAGAGGTGATCGAGACAGCAGAGCCTCCGGTTCTGGCAATCCGTAAGAAGAAAGATTCTTCCATTGTGGTAGGACTGAATCTTGTGAAGAAGCAGGAAGCAGAAGCATTTGTTTCCTCTGGAAGCTCAGGCGCCATTTTAGTAGGTGGTCAGGTGATCGTAGGAAGAAGCAAAGGAGTACAGCGTCCGCCGCTGGCACCCTTGATTCCTACCCAGAATGGTGTGTCACTTCTTATTGACTGCGGTGCGAACGTAGATGCCAGACCAGAGCATCTGGTACAGTTTGCGAAGATGGGTTCCATCTATATGGAAGACGTGGTTGGAATCAAGAACCCTCGTGTTGCCATTGTAAACATTGGTGCAGAGGAGGAGAAGGGAAATGCCCTTGTGAAAGAGACGTTCCCTCTTTTGAAGGAATGCCCGGGGATCAATTTTATTGGAAGTATTGAAGCAAGGGATATTCCGGCTGGTTATGCAGATGTGATTGTCTGCGAGGCTTTTGTCGGGAACGTGATCCTGAAGCTTTATGAAGGACTTGGAAGTACCTTTATGAAGATGCTTAAAACCGGCCTTATGAAAGACACCCGCAGCAAGGTTGGAGCTCTTCTGGTGAAACCGGCCGTCAAAGAAACCATGAAGGCATTTGATGCAAGTGAGTACGGCGGAGCTCCTCTTCTGGGTCTTAAGGGACTGGTTGTGAAGACACACGGCAGTGCCAGGGCGGTTGAAATCCGCCACGCTATTTTTCAGTGTGTTCAGTTCAGACAGCAGAAGATCAATGAGAAAATCGCTGCCCATATGGTGGAAGAGACACCAGAAAAAGCATGATCATCCATGCATTGCAGCAGACTCTTCGGCAAAGACCTGCCGGGGGTCTGCCAGCTAGTCAGAGGGAAGGAAGTTTATCATGGAAAAAAAGTTAAAAGCATTGGAGAACCGGATCGGTTATGAGTTCAGGAATAGAAACCTTCTGATCCTTGCACTGACACATAGTTCTTATGCCAACGAGAAGAAGCTTGGTAAGGCAGGCTGCAACGAGCGCCTGGAGTTTCTTGGAGATGCAGTTCTGGAGCTGATCAGCAGTGATTTTCTTTATAAGAAATTCACCCAGATTCCAGAGGGCGAATTGACCAAGAAGAGAGCCAGCCTGGTTTGCGAGCCCAGTCTTGCTTATTGTGCAAGAGATTTCGGACTGCCGCAGTATCTGCTCCTTGGAAAAGGTGAGGACATGACCGGTGGAAGAAACCGTGACTCTATTGTTTCTGATGCAACAGAGGCTCTGCTTGGAGCTATCTATCTGGACGGTGGTTTTGCTAGCGCAAAGGAGTTTGTTCTGAAATTCATTCTGAACGATCTTGAGAATAAACAGCTCTTTTATGATAGCAAGACCATCCTGCAGGAAATCGTACAGGAGAAGGGAACCCATCTTGTGGAGTACCATCTGATAAAAGAAGAAGGCCCGGATCACAATAAAAGCTTTACCGTGGATGTGCTTGTCAGCGGTCATGTGATGGGTACCGGAGTAGGACATACCAAGAAAGCTGCCGAACAGGAAGCTGCTTACCAGGCAATCCGGAAGATGAGAAAATAATAACAAGGATTCGAATACATGTATTTAAAAAATATTGAAGTGCACGGGTTTAAGTCCTTTGCACAGAAAATCAATTTCGAATTTCATAATGGAATTACGGGAATCGTTGGCCCCAACGGCAGTGGAAAAAGCAACGTAGGTGATGCGGTCCGCTGGGTTCTTGGAGAACAGAGTGCCAAGCAGCTTCGAGGCGGAAACATGCAGGACGTTATTTTTTCCGGTACGGAGACCAGAAAGCCCCTTAGCTTTGCTTCTGTTGCCATTACTCTGGATAACAGCGATCACAAGCTTCCGGTTGATTTTAATGAGGTTACGGTTACCCGAAGACTTTACCGCTCCGGTGAAAGTGAATATCTTATTAATGGAAGTGCCTGTCGTCTGAAGGATATTAATGAGATGTTTTACGATACCGGTATTGGGAAAGAGGGCTATTCCATCATCGGGCAGGGACAGATCGATAAGATCTTAAGCGGTAAGCCGGAAGAGCGCCGTGAGCTTTTTGATGAAGCAGCCGGAATCGTAAAGTTTAAGCGAAGAAAGGCAACTACCATTAAGAAGCTGCAGGACGAGCAGGCGAACCTGGTGCGTGTTACCGATATTTTAAGTGAGCTTACCAGACAATTGGGCCCTTTGGAGCGCCAGTCCGAGACAGCCAGAATTTATCTTGCCAAAAGAGACACTTTGCGGGAACTGGATGTGAACAGTTTTCTTCTGGAAAACGAGGAGACCAGCCGTGAATTAAAAGAGCTGGATACCAAGAATACCAGGGCCGCTGAGGAGCTGGAGGAGAATCAGAAGGCCTACGAGCAGACGAAAGTGGAATATGACCGTCTGGAAGAGGAACTGGAACAGTTGAATTCCCAGATGGATCAGCTGCGTGAAGAGACGCAGAATAAGGCAATCCGCAGGCAGCAGCTGGATGGTGAGACCAAGGTACTTCGGGAACAGATTTTGTCCGGAGTGCAGAGCGAAGAGCATTACAAGAGCCGTCTGCAGACCATTGAGGCGGATCTGAAGGAACGTCAGGAATCTCTGGAGAGGCAGGAGGCGGAGAAATCCCAGCTCCATGCAGCTCTTCTGGAAGCAAGGAAGCGCCAGGAGGCAGAAGAGGACCGGATTTCCAATATTCAGGCACAGATCGAAGAGTGCTCCCAGGCAGTGGAGAATGGCAAGAACGAGATTATCGAGCTTCTCAATACCCGTGCCACTACCAAAGGAAAAGCCCAGCGTTTCGATACCATGATGGAGCAGATCGATATCCGTAAAGCGGGAATCAGTCAGAGACAGCTTCATTTGAAAACAGAGGAAGCCCAGCAGCAGAGTGAGCTGGAGAGGGCAAAGGAGAAGTTTCAGGGAATTACCACACTTATCCAGGACATGAATGCAGAGTGTCAGCGCCTGGATAATGAAGTACATAAAATTACAGATGAATTAAAGAAACAGAACGGCCAGATGGAAATCGGCCAGAGCGCATATCACCGTGAGGCTTCCAGGCTGGAATCTTTGAAAAATATTACAGAGCGCTATGACGGATACGGAAACAGTATCCGCCGTGTAATGGAACAGAAGGACCGAGTACCGGGAATTAAGGGTGTTGTAGCAGATCTGATCCAGGTAAATAAGGAGTATGAGATCGCCATTGAGACGGCTCTTGGCGGAAGTATTCAGAACATTGTCACAGACAATGAACAGACTGCCAAGCACATGATTGAATTTCTGAAGAAAAACCGTTTCGGCCGTGCTACGTTCCTTCCACTTAACAGTATCAATACTAGAAGTGGTTTTACCCAGAGGGATGCGCTGCAGGAGCCGGGAGTGATCGGGCTTGCCAGTGAACTGGTAACTACAGGTCCGGAGTATGCCGGACTTGCTACTTATCTTCTGGGTCGTGTGCTTGTGGTGGATCACATTGACAATGCCATTGCCATTGCGCGAAAGTACCGGCACAGTCTTCGCATGGTAACTGTGGAGGGTGAATCCTTCAGTCCGGGCGGTTCTATGTCAGGTGGTTCTTTTAAGAATAACAGCAACCTTCTTGGCCGCCGCCGTGAGATCGAAGAACTGGAATCCAGTGTGAAGGCTCTTCAAAAAGACATGGATGACATGCAGACGGCTATTAATGATAATCGAAGCAAGCGTAATGTTATGCGTGACACCATTGCAGATCTGCAGGAAAAACTGCGTCAGCAGTATGTTGCCCAGAATACGGCGAAGATGAACATTAACCAGGTAGAAGCCAAGACAAAGGAAATCCAGGCTGGCTATGGAGAGATTCAGAGAGAGCAGATGGAAATCCGCCGTCAGATCGAGGAGGCAGAGGCTGATCACAGCAAGATTGCCGAAGAATTGAAGGCTTCTGAGCAGGATGAGAAAGAACTGGAGACTTTTATCCAGAATAAACAGGAAGAATTAGAGACCTGGAGGGCTGAGGAGCAGGAGGTTTCCAGGAAACTGGAGGCTCTTCGCCTGGGAGCAAGTACAGCCCAGCAGAAAGAAAACTTCGCAGCAGAGACTCTGGGCCGTCTGACTCATGAGATGGAAGCTCTTCGCCAGGAGGAAGCAGATATTCATGAAACGCTGGAGCTTGGCGTCGAAGAGAATGAGAGAAAGCGTCAGTCTGTAGAGAATCTGGAGGCAGTGATCCGGGCTTTGGAAGAGGATGAAACCAAGGCGAAGGCTCAGATGGAGAGCTGGCAGAGTGTGAAGGATGAAAAAAATGCCAGCCACAAGGCATTTTTTGAGAAGCGGGACCAGCTGTCCGGCAGGATTTCACTTCTGGACAAAGAGTGTTACCGTCTGAAAAGTCAGATCGAGAAGCTGGAAGAGCACAGGGAATCTCAGATTTCCTATATGTGGAATGAGTATGAGATCACCCCGAACAATGCCCTTCAGTACAAAAAAGAAGAGCTGAACGATCTGAAAGCCATGAAGAAAGAAATTGCACAGGTGAAGGATGAAATCCGTAAGCTTGGTAACGTTAATGTAAATGCAATTGAGGAATATAAGGAGATTTCAGAGCGTCATGCTTTCCTTTCCGGACAGTATGAGGATCTGAAAACCGCAGAGGCACAGCTGGAGAACATTATCCAGGAACTGGATGAGGGAATGCGTAAACAGTTTACGGAGAAATTCCAGGATATCCAGAGAGAGTTTGACAAGGCTTTCAAGGAATTGTTTGGAGGCGGTAAGGGGACTCTGGAGCTTGAGGAAGACGTGGACATTCTGGAAGCAGGAATTCGTATTATTTCCCAGCCGCCAGGCAAAAAGCTTCAGAATATGATGCAGCTTTCCGGTGGTGAGAAGGCACTTACTGCAATCGCACTTTTGTTTGCAATCCAGAATCTGAAGCCGTCGCCATTCTGTCTTCTTGATGAGATCGAGGCGGCACTTGACGATTCGAATGTAGGCCGTTTCGCAGGCTATCTTCAGAAGTTGACGAAGAACACTCAATTCATTATAATAACACACAGGCGTGGTACTATGAATGCCGCAGACAGACTTTATGGTATTACCATGCAGGAGAAAGGCGTCTCCACGCTGGTTTCCGTTGATCTTGTGGAAAACCAGCTTACGCAGTAAAAGGAGGAGAGGAAATGGCAGAGGAAAAGAAGGGCTTTTTTAAAAGACTTGTCAGTGGCCTGACAAAAACAAGAGACAACATTGTGGCAGGATTCGATTCTCTTTTCACCGGCTATTCAACAATAGATGATGATTTTTATGAGGAACTGGAAGAAATCCTGATCATGGGTGACATTGGAATCAATGCTACCACAGCCATTCTGGACAAATTAAAAGACCAGGTGGAGATCCGGAATATCAGGGATCCCAAGGAGTGCAAGCAGCTTCTTATTGATACCATCAAGGAGCAGATGACGGTGGACAGCACAGAGTACGAGTTTGAAAACCGTAAATCCGTTATTCTTGTGATCGGTGTCAATGGTGTTGGAAAAACAACTTCCGTTGGAAAACTTGCCGGCAAGCTGAAGGACCAGGGCAAAAAGGTTATTCTTGGTGCTGCGGATACTTTCCGTGCAGCGGCAGGGGAACAGCTGACCCAGTGGGCGAACCGGGCAGGAGTGGAGATCATTGGCGGTCAGGATGGAGCAGACCCGGCATCAGTTGTCTATGATGCAGTGGCAGCAGCCAAGGCTCGCAATGCAGACGTTCTGATCTGTGATACCGCAGGAAGACTTCATAATAAGAAGAATCTTATGGAAGAGCTTCGCAAGATTTACCGCATTCTGGAGAAGGAATATCCGGAAGCGTATCTGGAAACTCTGGTGGTTCTGGATGGAACGACAGGACAGAACGCACTTGTGCAGGCAAGACAGTTTGCAGAGGTGGCGAATGTAACCGGTATCATTCTTACCAAGCTTGATGGTACAGCCAAGGGTGGTATTGCGGTGGCAATCCAGTCTGAGCTTGATATTCCGGTGAAATATATCGGCGTTGGTGAGAGCATTGACGATTTACAGAAATTCGATGCAAATTCTTTTGTGGATGCGTTGTTTGACATTCATCCGGATGAAAACTAACCCCACAGACTACAGGAGGAAAAATAAAAATGCTTACATTAGAGAGTTTTGAAGAAGCGGCAGAAATAGTTAAGCAGGTAACCCAGGAGACCAAGTTGGTGAAGAGCAGTTATTTCTCTGAACTCACTGGAAACAAGGTTTTCTTCAAACCAGAGAACATGCAGAGAACAGGTGCATATAAGGTGCGTGGAGCTTATTATAAGATCAGTACTCTTTCCGACGAGGAGAGGGGCAAAGGCCTGATCACAGCTTCCGCTGGAAATCATGCACAGGGTGTGGCATATGCGGCACACAAATACGGTGTGAAGGCCGTGATCGTAATGCCGACCACTACACCGCTTATTAAAGTAGAGCGTACAAAAGGGTATGGCGCAGAGGTTATTCTTCATGGTGATGTTTATGATGAGGCCTGTGCATATGCTCTGGAGCTTGCTGAAGAAAAGGGCTATACCTTTATTCATCCTTTTGATGATCCTGCAGTTGCTACCGGCCAGGGAACCATTGCTATGGAGATCATTCAGGAGCTTCCTCTTGTAGATTATATTCTGGTGCCAATCGGTGGAGGCGGACTTGCAACAGGTGTATCCACACTTGCCAAGCTTCTTAATCCTCATATTAAAGTAATCGGTGTAGAGCCGGCAGGTGCAGCCTGCATGAAGGCTTCTCTTGAGAAAGGGGAGGTTGTTACACTGCCCCATGTAAACACCATTGCAGATGGTACTGCAGTTCAGACTCCGGGCTCTCATATTTTTCCGTATATTCAGGAGAATCTGGATGAAATCATCACGGTTGAGGATGATGAGCTGATCGTTGCATTCCTGGATATGGTAGAGAATCACAAGATGATCGTTGAGAATTCAGGACTTCTGACAGTGGCTGCGCTTCGTCATCTTGATTTCAAGAATAAAAAGGTTGTATCCATTTTAAGTGGTGGAAATATGGATGTGATTACCATGTCTTCTGTAGTACAGCATGGCTTGATCCAGCGTGACAGAATCTTTACCGTATCTGTTCTTATCCCGGATAAGCCTGGTGAACTGGTACGTGTGGCTTCTATTATTGCAGAGAATCAGGGAAATGTTATCAAGCTGGATCATAACCAGTTTGTAAGCACAAACCGTAATGCCGCTGTAGAACTGAAGATCACTTTGGAGGCGTTTGGTACAGACCATAAGAATCAGATCGTGAAAGCGCTGGAGACTGCCGGATGCAGACCGAAAGTAATTCGCGCAAGTCTGTAATTGAAAAATAGAAGCATTTCCCCGCCTTGCAGTTAATAACTGAAGCAACATTACAAATGGTATGAATAAAGTTTGGTATGAATAAAGTTAGTTACTGTTCACTCCGTTCACAAAAAACACCTCGCGGAATGTTACCAGTGAACAGTAACTAAAGTTAGTCTATGTGCTTTGGGCGTTTTGCATATTCATGTAAAAAATGGGGAGTGTTTGCTGAAATGATTATAAATAAGTACAACTGTGTTGGTTAAAAAAAGGATCGGCATGGCGGTGAATATAAGGAGTAGCAAACTATGAAAAAAGTAATTTTAACAGGAGACCGCCCTACAGGCCGTCTTCATGTGGGACATTATGTAGGCTCTTTATCTGAGCGTGTAAAGCTTCAGAATTCCGGAAATTATGACGAGATTTATATTATGATCGCGGATGCCCAGGCGCTTACTGATAACGCAGAGCACCCGGAGAAGGTTCGTCAGAATATTATCCAGGTAGCACTTGATTATCTGGCTTGCGGGATTGATCCGGAGAAATCCACAATTTTCATCCAGTCTATGGTTCCGGAGCTTACAGAGCTTACCTTCTATTATATGAATCTGGTTACAGTGGCCCGTGTTCAGCGTAACCCTACTGTGAAATCTGAGATCCAGATGCGTAATTTCGAAGCCAGCATTCCGGTTGGATTCTTCTGCTATCCTATCAGCCAGGCAGCAGATATCACGGCTTTCCGCGCAACAGCAGTTCCGGTTGGCGAGGATCAGCTTCCTATGCTGGAGCAGTGCAAAGAGATCGTACACAAGTTTAACACAGTATATGGTGAGACACTTACAGAGCCGGAGATCGTACTTCCTTCCAACAAGGCGTGCCTGCGTCTGCCAGGTATTGATGGTAAGGCAAAAATGAGTAAATCTCTTGGAAACTGCATTTATCTTTCCGATGAGGCAGATGAGGTTAAGAAGAAGGTTATGTCCATGTTCACGGATCCGAATCATCTTCGTGTTCAGGACCCGGGAAATGTTGATGGCAACCCGGTATTTATTTATCTGGATGCTTTCTGCAAACCAGAATACTTCCCGGAATTTCTTCCGGATTATCAGAACCTGGACGAGCTGAAAGACCATTATAAGAGAGGCGGACTTGGAGATGTTAAGGTTAAAAAGTTCCTGAACAACGTTCTCCAGGCTGAGCTTGGCCCGATCCGCGAGCGCCGTAAAATGTGGGAACAGCGTATTCCGGATGTTTATGACATTTTAAGAGAGGGCAGTAAGGTGGCTGAGGCAAAGGCAGCTGAGACTCTGAAGGATGTAAAGGCTTCTATGAGAATTAATTATTTTGATGATGATAGTTTGATTCAGTAAAATATGTGGATTTTAAGTGTCAGTAAAATATGTGAATT
>NZ_JAQDKY010000043.1:0-32245 GCF_027662325.1 Blautia faecis
TCTTAAGTTTATGATGTTGAGCTGAACTGGTGGCTTCTAATTAGAGCGAAAATTCAATGCTTAAAATGAGAGAGCAGTTTTTTTAATACACCTGACCGTTTAGAGGTACTGTCTGTGGCGGGGGCTTCCTGTATGCGGTGGCGGAAGTCGGCCAGGGTAGCGCACTGGGGCATGATTAGTTTGGCTTGTTTTTTGAATTGGGTAATATTGTTATAATTTTTTGTAAGGCTCTCAAATTCTGGAAGAAAAGTGAGATAATCGTAGTACCACTTGAAAGAAGGCGGGAATGCTTCAAGAGGCGAAATGTCAAGCTTCTGCGCAAACGCCTGGGTCTGCGCAGTAATCTCTTCTGAAATTTCCGGAATTTTCTTGTATTTGCGATACCAGATAAAAATGTCAATCAGCTCACGCTCCATTACGATGGCCAGCTCGCGGCCCTGAATATTGTATTTGGTACATTGGTTCATGATCAATTGCCAGGAATCAAATTCACAATGGAAGTTTCTGGCACGGTTTCCTACAAGGGATGCGCTGTTATTCACACGGTAACGGACAATCTGCTCGTGAGTGAGCCAGATCCTGTTGGCAGTGAATACGGCTTCGCTGTAGAAGGAGCGGTCGTTGACACAGATCAGATTGTTAAAGCGAAGCCCCTTTTCCAAAATGAATTTCCGTTTGTAAATGGCATTCCATGGAACTACACTGATGTGGCTGAAAATTTTAGGAGCCTGGTGGAAATTCAGAACTTTATCGAAGCACTCAGCGGGAACGTCAGACAGTGCAAAAAGCGGGGTATCGGAAAGCTCGCCGGTCTCATTGTCAAAGCAGACGGCGCAGCCCTTTACCATGTCGGCATCCGCCTGTTCAGCAATGGACAGGTATTTCTGGTAGACACCTTTTTCTACAAGGTCATCTGCATCAAGAAAGTGAAGGTAATCACCATGGGCTTCTTCGATTCCCTTATTTCGACAGGCTCCTGCAAACCGGGTCTTTTCGTTGAGGAAAAGGCGGATGCGGGAGTCTTTTTGCTGGTAATCTTTTATGAGGGCAACAGAAGCGTCGGTGGATGCGTCATCCACACAGATCACCTCCAGCTCCTCTGGATTTCCCAGATCCTGCTGCAATACACTGTCCAAAGTGGCTGTGATGTATTTCTCAGCATTGTGAACCGGGATGATAGTGGTTAATTTCATAGGTAAATCCTTTCGTAAGGAATGGGTTATAAAAAAGCATTCCCACAAATTGTGACGTACATCTTGCAGAAAGCCTTTTTCAAACACGCTCTAGAGCATTCCCTTATCATTATTTTTGCCAGAGCTTTGCGTCAGCTTCAATCCGGTAAGCTCGGCAGGCAATTCTAGACTTCCTGTATCCTTTAACATTCTGCAAAGAAATGCAATCTGGTGTCTGTAAGGTCTTGAGGTACTGTAGCGCTCTGGGTTAAAGGTGTCAAAAGTATAGGACGCTTTTGGCGCAGCAGCCAGAAGCGTAGCAACCGTTTTTATACTATCTGTGGAAGTGATTACGACTTCGTCGAATCGTGTCCCTCCCATACACTTCTTATATTCTTCTTTCCCCAGGTCCAAAATATGGGATAATGGATAAAATGAGAAAAGTCCCATCCGGCTGGTGAGCACACTTGCCAGCTTCCAGCGGTTACCTTTCTCGGGATCTGGCTTCAATGGCAGGCTGGAACAGTCAGGTGATAACTGTGCCAGATATTTGGCAGAGTCTGTATTGCGGAAATCATTGTATGCAAGCCAGAATTTTTTTTCCGGTGCCTGTGCAGCCAGGGCATTAAAATCCCGAACCAGATTCTGGGAAAGCTTCCGCCCTGTAAAGAACAGGACGCGTGTGCGCGGTGCCGGTACATCATCGGAAGAAGCTGGAGCATAATAGGGAAGCGGTCGTCCATTTAAGAGGGAATCTGCAATATCTGTGAGAAGATATTGTGGGGATTCCTCGAAAATAGTGGCTTCTCCAGAGGAATTCTTTGCTGCATGTAAATCATGATTGTTTTCCATTTGCAGAGAGCTTTTTTCCGAAGAATTCCAATTGTGCTCCTGGGAACTGAATCCATGGTCTGTATCAGAAGTAAACTGGTCAAAAGGTACTGAATGTAAAGCTTCATTTGTGACCATCTTCTCAGATATCAATTCTAACTGTCCGATATATCGTACTAACTCCGGCACATTATCAAATGCGGGATATTCCGGGTGAAATATATCGCAAAGTGTGGAGTGCAGATTGCAGGAATGATTTTTCAAGCAGGCTCCAGAGCTCTCAGGCAGACAGGAAGTGGTTTCCTGCAGGACAGGAGCAGCTGGTACAGTCTGATGGTCACTGGTTGCATTTTCGTGTCGAAGAAATGTACCGCACAGAAATCGCAGAATCTGTGTGCCTGTGGTGAATCTGGCAGAAAGTGCATTGTGATAATCCGATATAAAAATATCACACGCCGCAGCGAAATCCGGTACATCGAAATCTTTTGGCATTTCTTTTATATGTCTAAATTCAGAAAAATCAATTTCCCTCTCATGATCCAGATGCAGATACAAAACCTGATGATCGGAAAGTTCACAGTCAAATATGTAGAGGGCTGCCATGAAATTCCGGAATGTCTGCTCGGTGTCCGCAATATAGGACCCTGGAAGCAGCGGCGCATACAAAATAGTCTGCATGGAATCCATCTGCAAGCTGCGGCGGAGCTTTTCCCTGTGTGATTCATTGGGAATCAATGGAATGTGGGTGGAAGAACCGATAATGTAAGGCGTTTTGCAGATATTAGCTGTCATACATTCCTGCAGGTAAATATCCCGGTTCTGTACATTGTTAAAATACAGGCAGTCTGCCATAAACATAGTATGCTGCCAAAGCCCTGTATCAGCGGTGGAGTCCGGTGTGTTCAGAACGGTTTCCGGATACAGATTGTGTCCGCAGTAAAGCAGCACAAACTGTCCCTCTTCCTTCCGGAAATAGTAGGGCAAAGGTCCGTCTGTGATCACGTAGCCGGAGAGTGCAAGTACTTTGCCGTATTCTTCGCTGTCCGGGCACACCAGAGTAATATTCTCAGACAGAGCTGTGCTGTCGGAAAGATAGCGGTTCAGAAGAGCCTGGAACAGGGCATGCTTCTCCTGAGTCAGGGAGACAATGATCTGGTGCTCTCCAAAATTCCTCAGAAGATGCACAAGTAATTTCAATATCCAGGTAGGAATTTCTTTTCCACGGCTGGCTTCCAGAAGAATCTGCTCCGGATCAGGAGCAAGGCTTCCGGTATAGGCAAAGCCATAAAACTGGGAGGAAGTTTTTTCCCGGTGGATCATCTCAGCAGGCTGATAGCTGGGAGATGTTTTGTGAGAAAGCTTGTAATCCTTTATCCAGGCTTTCTGCTGCTGTACGGTCATTCCGTTGCAGGCCTCTATGAAAGAAATCATTTCCTGTCTGGAACCATAAAGACAGAGCAGTCGCCCAATATGTGGCGGAAGTGAATATCGGACATAATGATTGTTCTCCCAGTCCGGAATATTGGACTCCATATAATCGAAAAGCTCATTGATCAATTGCAGCTTCAGTTCTTTCTGGTCAGTCTCATAGTTGGTGAGAAGCTTCCAGAAACGGTAGAAAAAATGACGCACAGCAATGAAATCCAGCTCTGTCTGATATTGTTCAAACAGCCCCAGCTTCTCCATTTCTTCCTTCATAAAAATAATGGCATTCCGGATGTGAAGGGTGGAAGGCGTGAGACGGCTGAGGAATCCTACATTTTTTCTGTAATTATAGAAGCACTGATCCACGTATCCGATGGAACGGGCTTTCACAGCCAGAAGATAGGCCACCGGAAGATCTTCAAACCGGATTCCTTCCGGGAAACAAAGTCCGTTAAACAGATTTCTGTGAATGAACTTGATCCATGGGTATGGAGAAATCGCAGGTAATTCATAAGGCTTGTCTGCAACGCGGAAGTTCTGATTATGGCAGGATGCAATGTATTCCTTACGGACTCCGGTCTCAGAGTCTACATTATAGTAACGGAAAAGAACCAGGTCGTTTCCGTCAGCGGTAGCTTTTTCATAAAGAAGTCTGCAGGCGTCAGGCTCTACGAAGTCATCGCTGTCTACAAACCAGACATATTCTCCATGGGAATGGGCAAAACCGTAATTTCGTGCCCTGCTGACGCCGTGGTTCTCTGTGGAAAATATAAAAAGCTTCTCCGGATTTAACGACTGATAAGCCTGCAGAATCTGCAGGCTTCCATCTGTACTGCCATCATTGACAGCTACGATCTCTATTTCCTCAAGTGTCTGTGCCAATAAGCTGTCCAGGCACGCGCTCAGGTATTTTTCCACGTTATACACCGGTAAAATGATGCTGACTTTAAAAGACTTCATCAAAAACTCTCTACCCCATTCCTAATTCCGATATTTCAAGTCAAAATTGCAGTTATTTCGTCAATCTTTTACCTATAATAGTACCAGTTCGACAGGGGGATTTCAAGGGGAAAAGGAAGGGAGTGAACAGTAATTTATTTGTTACTGTTCACTCCGTTCACAGTAACGCGCTTCGCGATGCACAGAAATCATGCATGCGCATGATTTCGCGCCGCAATTCTCGGGTTTTCTGTGAACTTTGTTCACAAAAAACGCCTCGCGGAACGTTACCAGTGAACAGTAACATTTATTTTCTGTTTATTTCGTTCTCACCAAATGAACACATTTATATAGTACCATGGGAAACGAGAAGGAGGGTTTTTACTTATGACTGACAAGGAGTATTATGGGCTTATTCAGCCGTATGAGGATGCGATGAAGCTATTGCTGACACGTCTGGAAGTGCTGAACCACTCTATTTATAAAACAAAGACGGGGAAACCCGTTCATAACATACAGTACCGGATCAAAAAGAAGGACAGCATTGAGGAAAAACTGGTGCGTCATGGTTTCGAGCCAACCTTGGAAAATGCCAAGGATCAGTTGCAGGATATTGCGGGGGTGCGTATTATCTGCTATTTTGTTGGTGATGTAAATAATCTGATAAACATGTTAAAGAAGCAGCCCGACCTTATTTTCATCCGTGAGAGAAACTATATTGAGAGCCCCAAGCCCAACGGTTATCGCAGCCATCATGTCATTCTCGGCGTAAATGTCTGCTGTCTTGATGCAAACGAATACTATCCGGTAGAAATCCAGCTGCGCACCATCTCCATGGACTTCTGGGCCGCCATGGAACACCGCGTCTCCTACAACAAACAATACGACAACAAAGAACAACGTGTAGCCGAACTCCTCCAATACTCCAATATTCTGGAAAAGATGGAAAAGGAGTTTGAGAAATATAATGATCATCCGGTTGAAATGTGAGTAGCAATCTGATAAAATAAAGAAAACATTTGTTCGAAGGAGGCTATAAACATGGTGTTTGTAAATGAAGCATGGAACGGAACTGGTGAAATTGTAGTTTACAGTAACTATCATAAATATTGGCTGGACAGAGAACGAAAGATAAAGAATCCATTGTTTGATGTGTTTAGCGGGAAAATATTGGATTTGAAGGATAAGAAACCATCGGCGATTAAATATTTTTACAATTTACTGGATTGTGAGATATGCCCCGGAGTAACTATTTGTGTGGTACCTTCCAGTAATGCGGAAAAAAGAGAATCCGGAATTGGAAAACTAGGAGAAATGCTTGCTGCCAATGGAAGGGATAATAAAGTATATTTTTTAAGAAGAAGCCATTCAATCAACAAGCTTGCAACAGGAGGAAGCAGGAATCTGTCAGTTCATATGCAGTCTATTGATACGGTAGAGGATATAGACATAAGCGGAGACATTGTATTATTGATGGATGACGTAACTACAACTGGAAACTCTCTGTATGTCTGCAAAGAAATTTTATTAAATCGTGGAGCCGCTAATGTAGAAATGTTTGCATTGGGTAAGGCAATATAAAATGGAAAAGCTTATGGAAGAAAAGAAAACAACACTATGGCAGGAAATAAAAATCTGTCGAGTTGATGAAACAAATTATCCACATGATTTGAAAAAAATAAAAGACCGGCCAGAGGTTTTGTACTATAGAGGAAATATTGATATTTTGAATGAGCATAAAAGTATTGCGGTTGTAGGATCACGTAAGATATCGGCTGTAGGTGCTAAGTTGGCTTATAATGCGGGCAGTATTATAGGCAAAAATGGTTTTAATCTTGTAAATGGTCTTGCACTTGGCTGTGATGCAGAAGCTCTAAAGGGGGCTCTGGCAGCAGGGGGGAAATGCGCAGTGGTTCTTCCTTGCGGAATAAATGAAATATATCCGAAATCTAATCAATGGATTGCAGAAGAAGTTTTAAAGCAGGGCGGATGTCTTATTAGCGAATATCCCGAAGGAACAAGACCTGAGAAATATCGTTTCGTGCAGCGCGACCGACTTCAAAGTGGCATGTCTCAGGGGGTTCTGGTAGTAGAAGCTATGGAAAAAAGTGGTACTATGCATACTGCAGAGTATGCAAAAAAACAGAATCGCCGCCTGGCTTGTTATTATCACGGTTTGTTGAAATATTCTACAGGAAATAATGTTTTGGAGAATTTATATCAGGCAGCAGTGATTAAAACCAATGAGGATTTAGAGAACTATTTATGTGAAATTGCAGATATAGAAGAATATACGCAATTGAGTTTTGATTTTGTATAACTATTTCCCCACGAGAAACAGAAAAGCAGCATTGTTTCTCGTGGGGATTTTTATGTTCTGTTTTAGTACAAATTTTATTGAAAAATATTCTACATCATTTCTACTTTTTTATCTTATTTTTCGTACGGAATAAATGGCAAAAATGCCGTAGTTCGCATACTCTTTTCATATTCTAACAGTTGCGAAAGACCCTGACTTTTGCAGCTAAATGGATATAAAACACCCGTCAAACCCAGTAAATACAGGGCTTGGCGGGCTTTCTGCTTTGTCAGATTTTCATGGTGTTTTTTCTATTTTTGGGTCTTTGCTAAAACTTTTTTTATTTCCCCTAGCGTACGGATACGTTTTCCAAAATCAATATCTGTAACTCTTTCGATATCTTTTAAAACTTCATCGTAATAATCAAACAGATAATAGTTTTGCTGGATTAGGCTGCATTTGGCTTTTGACAGAGATTCCAAAATAGTTCCGATGCTGTATTTTCGCTCCAGTTTATTTTCCAGTATTCTAGCGATTGTCAAAGCTACAAAACAGGTAAGGAAATGTGCTTTGATATGTTCTTTTGTTCAGACATACACGGGTCTGGCTTCCAGTTCACTTTTGGTTACTTTAAAAGATTCCTCAATTCTCCATAAACCTCGGTACATATCGATAATCTCGTCGTCAGATGTCTCCATTTCGCTGGTTAAGAGCATGTAGTAACCATCCAGTGATTCTTCCTCCCGGATTTTGTCCTCATCAATGTCCAGCCCAGAAGAGGCGGTAAGGATTTCTCCGGTTTCTTTGTCATAGTCTATTTTTTGACATATTTTGCAGCACCATAAGACGTGGCTCTTGTATAATTCCCTGGATTTTTTGCCAGGTCTCTTGCTTTTGTCAGTGCAGCTTCACGCTCTGCTTTTGCTCGTTTGGCATATTTTTCACTCCAGAAGACAACCTGTTTCTCATTTACCTGCTTTTTTATTTTTTTGCCCGAAACAGAGGATACTTGGATTGTTCTTGGAGATTTGCGGGATTTCCGCTTGTATTCTGTACCAAGCCATTCATAACCTTCCTGTTCCAGAACATAGTCCTTGATGCTTTTTTCTGCGCCCCGGATGGACATACTGAAAACATATCCGTCATGAGTGGGCGTGTTGATCGTGTACCAGATGTTATCACCTGTTGTCATTCCTTTGTCAGCAACGGAAATGACTCTGCCAAGATCAAACTGCTTTTTGATGCGTCCAAAGTTAGGTCTGTAGGTCAGACAGTTATTGGTATTTCCGGGAAAAAGCTCATAAGTAATAGGAATTCCCTGATTATCCATGAAAAGTCCCATCTGCACAATTGGATTTGGACGATGTTCTTTTGAAACTCCTTTACGGAGAAAATCGGTTTGCTCATCTGTCTCAAAATAGTAGTTTGTAACATCATAATAGATGAGGCTGGTATCCCTGCCATAATTCTCTTTGATATGGTCATTTAGCCAGATCTGCAAGTTTTCTTTATGTTTGTCAAGGAAAGACAGACAGCGGTAAACATCGTCTAAAGAGTAGTCTGTTTTCTCAAAGAAATGTTCCCGATCATCATAGGAAGATTTCTTTGAAGCAGGGAAAAGAAGTCTGGAATAGACCAGCATCTTCATGATGGTATTGGCATCATACTGTTCTTTTGAGCGGCGCTGCCGGTTCGTTAGGAAAGTATGGAGACCGAGCTCATGGTAGATATGGCTCAGTGCAGCATAGCCAAAGTTTTTTCTCAGCTTGTCACCTAAACAAAGGCGATCAGAATCGTAAAAAGTAAAGTGGATGGGAGCCTGTCTGGCTGCTTTTTCAGCTTTTAGCTGCTCGACTCTTTTTTGAAAGTGAGCAATAGGGTCATCATATTTTTTTTCTAATTCGTCTAGCCAGCCAATAGATTTTACTGTTTTCTGGCGGGAGCATTTCTTAGCTTTATCGTAATAGGTGTCAACAATGGAAAGGCGAATCCGACCATTCAGGTTTGGTGTTTTTTTGAGGTACATAGCAAGCACTCCGTTTCGTATAATATTTATTGCACCACAAAACGATACAAAACGCTAGTAAAATATGACGAAATTTAAAAATAAAAAAAGCCTGAAAGCAAGGAAACAAAAGGCTTTCAAGCGATAAGTGAGCATATGTTACTGCAAAACTGTGGTGCATGGCGAATCTCGTTGGGCTGCGGTTTCGGTCGTTCGCATCCTTCAAAATGAAAAGTACAAGGGAGATCTGCTTATGCAGAAGTATTATATCCGGGATTTTCTTACGAAAGAGCTGGAAAAGAACGATGGAAAACTGACACAGTATTATGTGGAAAATGATTATGAAGCAATCATAGAGCGGGAAATATGGGACGCGGCACAGCTGGAAATCAACAGAATCAAAGAGTTTAAACGGAATCATCAGATCCGGGAATTGGGAAGCAGCAGTCTGGAACCTTTTTATGGAAAAATTTTTTGTGGGTGCTGTGGCGGAAGGATGGTGAAGAAGAGCAGAAAAAAGTGTGTGGCGTTGCATAAATTCCGGCAAAGAAAAGGGTGGATTTTGTAAAGCCAAGCCTGTTGAGGGGCATAAGATGGAAGAATATGTAAGCGCTGCCTGGGCACAGCTGGTATCCCAGAGAGAAAATCTTCTGTCAGGTTGGGAGAAAGATATTGCCCAGGGAAATGCCCTGGAGCGCTTACGCGCAGCACAGATGAAAGAGCTGACCGAAAAGTATCCTGACTGGTTCCAGGTGGCGAAGAATACGAGAATGGTGATTGGGGAAATTATAATTGGGGGTGATAAGGGGTGTGAGATTTTGTTTATGGATGGCGTAAGGCTGGTGACGGATTAGAGCGTGTTTGAAAAATCATTCCCGTTACCAGGGGAATAGGCTGTGAAGAAAGAAAGCAAAAGAATTTAGCAGACTTTCGAAAAATACTTGTAAATCAAGAACTTCAATGTTATTATGATAAAAAGCATATTTCTCATATAGTTCAAGGCATATCCGCCATCTGATTTATCTAATCACACATCAGAAATCCATGCTTTTTACCCATTAACGAAGAAGAGCAGGAGTTCTGAATGAAAGGTATGTATGCTTAGCTTGTCTTTTCTGACTCCTGCAAAGAAAAGGAGGACCAGCCTATGGTAAACAGAAACTACAAGGTCACGATATTCCGGATGCTATGAAGGCAGTAACAGGGAATTGATGGAACAGTGCCAGATACTAAGGGAATATGCAATATATGTAGCGCGGGTTCGTAAATATGCAAAATATATGCAACTGGAAACAGCTGTTCAAAAAGCTGTAGATGAATGTATTCAGGAGGAAATTCTGGAAGAATTTCTTCGGAAAAATAGAGCGGAGGTTATCGCAGTGAGTATATTTGAATATGACAAAGAAGAGGAAGAACGTAAATTGAGAAAAGCTGAGTTTGAGGCTGGGGAGCAAAGTGGAATACAAAAAGGAATACAAGAGGGAATACAGGAAGGAAAGGAATTGAAAACAAAAGAAATTGTCAATTCGTTACTTCAGGATGGAATGGGCATTGAAAAGATTGCGGCTTTACTGAAAATTAGCAAAGAACATGTTTTGAAATTAGCAGGAAGGAGCAAAAATTTATGAAAAAGAATTACCACCTCCACCGGCTGATTCGTTTTTGCCTGATGATTTCCCTGCTTCTGCTGTGCAGTGCAAGCCAGGTATTTGCTGCAGCAAAGGTAAATCTGAAAAACACCAAAATCAAATTATCAGCCACCAAACTCACCTACAATCAAAAAGTCCAGCGCCCGAAGGTAAGCGTCACCTATAAGGGCAAAGTCCTGAAAGAGAAGAAAAACTATGTTCTGAAATATTCCAAGGGCTGCAAAAAGGTAGGCACCTATACGGTTCAGATTATTGGAAAAGGTGCTTATGCCGGAAACGTGAAAAAGCAGTTTACCATTTTGCCTCCAAAGACCCAGGTAATGGGTGGTTATGTTGGAAAAAAGACTGTCAGTGTGATAATAAAAAGGCAAACCGCTCAGACCAGCGGTTACCAGCTGCGCTATGCCACAAATTCCAAATTAAAAAATGCGAAAACCATAACAGTCAAAGGAAACAAAAACAACACCGTTTCCCTCAATGGACTGAAAGCCGGAACTACATATTATATGCAGGCCCGTACCTACATGGCCATTAAAGGAAAGAAATATTATTCCAAATGGTCTTCCACGGAACATTGTAAAACAAGCGGAAAGTCAAAAGGAAATACTTCAAATACAACGCCTACCCCTAAGCCGGTTCCGAAATTAACGCTCGAAGAGGGAAAAGCAAATATAACCCTGGAAAGCGGAAGGTATTATGAGATTGAAACGTCAAATGGAATCAAAGACATTAATATTTCTGATCCGGCTGTTGTATATTCTACAGATGAAGCTGAAGGCGGAAATAGCCGCTTATTTGCGACACTTGAGCCTGGGAAATGCGTGATTACCATCACGGATATTTATGGACAAAAAATTACTTCCACGGTTTCAGTTACCCAGAAGCTATACAGTCCGCATACTGAGACTTCTTATGTAGTGACATCTGAAACCGTTGACAGCACACTTCCTGTTCCCACCATCAAGTCAATAGATTATGGTGACGGATGGGTGGATGTGAACTGCCCGGGAACTTTTTCCCAGTCAGATCCCTATGTTGGTTACGAAGGTTATCTTTCTTACAATGATAAGTTTGCATATAGTGTTCAGGATACGCGAACAATCGGTGATGATAACGGGATAGGAAGTGTGAGTTTCTATTATTTAGACTCAGGCCGCAGTTACTATACAAAAGTACGTTCTTACACCATCCGCAATAATGTAAAAGTCGTTGGACTGTGGAGTGAAATCCGTAAAGTGGATTTGCCAATATATGATACGAAAGGCACAACACCTGCTAAATATACCTATGAAATTTATGGTCTGGACAAGCAGAAAGCAGATATTTACACACAGTGTATCAAACCTCTTTTTATAAAAACAGACAATCAGGATCTAAATTCTTTTAGACTGATCTGTGATGGAGAAAGCCCTTTGATAAATGTGTATTCAGGTGGATCAACGCACATATATGATGATATTCCTTATGAAAACGGCGATTCCGAGACCACTTCCCTGAAAAAAGTAAAAGGCGGTTATATCGGATATGTATATTTTGAAAAAGCAGGAACTTACAATATCGAATTCCGGGAATACTCCATGTCTGGTTATACGGTTGCAAAAACAGTGGCATTAAATGTTATGGATTATGACCAGGCTGAGAAAGCATGGATGACTGACATTATCAATAAAGTTACAACTTCCGGTATGACTCCATTTGAAAAAATGGATGCTGTAAGTGATTACCTCACAGAACCAGGTCGCTTCAAATATGTAACGGTACATGGAAATTATCTGGTATCTCTGGCAGCAGAACCTAATACTCCATTTTTTGTATCTTATCGTTGGGATTCCTGCACATCACCGGCAGCCCTTTGTGAATTTGCAAAGTTAATCGGTGGTTTTGATGATATTCATAATTGTTATGGTGATTATCAGAGAGGCACTGAGGAATGGTCTCGCTGGCATTATGTGGCTAAACTTACGATAGGAAGCGAAACACGAAATTACGCCGTATGCCCGATGAGCCCAACCGGTGAAGTCGGCGAAACACAGATGATCGACCTGACAGACCTTAGTAATATGAGGAAATTTGGGTGATTTCAATTTAAATAATTCTTTTTACCGGGCAGGCCAGAAGTCATTTCTGGTCTGCTTTTCTGCACAATTCTTATGAAAATCATATACATAATCCTCAATTTTTTTGATTGACATTGCCCTTCGTTAAGTCGTATACTTAATTTACTTTTACAAAAGAAAAATCTAAATCTGACCATTCGGTCAGGTAATTCCATTTCGTTATGAATATTTTGCGTGGGGATGAAATAGTTGTTGTAAAGTTGTACTTTTGTATACTAATACTTGAAAAATACAAAATATATGTATATACTAATGATAGTACAAAATGTTCGTTCTTGTATTGTACACATGACTTTATATAACTTTTTCATACCAAGAAAGGAGTGTGCATGCGGGAAAAGAACGCCACATCAATTGAGTACTTTAAGGATCCACGACGGATAGTGGATCTTCTGAATGGAATGGTTTTTCATGGCAGGCAGGTTATTACAGAAGATAATCTGTTGGAGAAAAATCCAGTGCTGCATAATGTCTATCGGGAAAAGAATAAAGTTGTCGCTATAGAAAATACACCAGATCTGTCTGTTGCAGTGACGTGGAAGAGTCTGAAATTTCAGTTTATGATTCAGATACAAACACTGGAGCATTATGCAATGCCGGTCAGACTTTTGCACGAGAAAGGAATTGACTATTATAATCAGTGGAAAAAACTGCAAAAGGATCATAAGAACTGTAATGATTTAAAAGATAATGCCGAGCGGCTTTCGGGAATGAAAAAGACCGATCATTTTTACCCTGTGCTTCAAATTGTAATCTATTTTGGACAAGAGCACTGGCGTGCAGCCTTCAAAATGGATGATCTGACCGGAGCAAATGATTTTCCAGAAGAACTGCAGAAATTATTTTTCGAGACACCAATGCTGCTTTTTGAAGTGTATTATTTCAAAAATATACACTGGTTCCAGACCGATTTACAACAGGTTTGTGGATTTTTGCAAAGAACGAATGACAAAACGGCTTTACGGGAGTATGTAAAGGCAAATGAAGAGGTTTTCTCCAAACTAGAAGAAGACACATTTGACCTACTTACTGTAATGTCGGGAATTAGGGCCATGAAACTTATAAAGAGAGATGTTGAAACGGTGGGAGGTGAATTTGATATGTGCAAGGCGTTTGATGATATGATGAGAGACAGCAAACAGGAAGGTATTCGTGAGGGCAGACGTGAGGGCGAACGTAAGACAGAAGAACGAATGAATGAATTAATTCAAAAGTTAGTCTCTGCTGGGCGTATTAATGATTTATTGCAGGCAAGTAATAATAAAAAGTATCGAAAAAAACTGATGGCGGAGTTGGGAATTGCATAAGGGTAAAATTGGGTGGCAGCCTTTGATAGCAGCCACCCAATTTAATTCCAGAAGAATTACAATTCTTTGGGTAAATATAGTTCAACCTCAGTATTTTCATTTATTACATTGTACTTCACGAGCTTATATGTTACTCTATTCTAAGAATCGCAATTGTATTTGACTAATTCAGGCATATACAGTACTGTCGCCGATAGGAGACATGTTCGTTTATGGAGCAAAGGAACTATGAAGAAAAAAAGAAAAGGTTTTACACTGGCAGAGCTTCTCATTGTTGTTGCCATAATAGCAGTATTGGTGGCAATAGGTATTCCCATATTTACCAGCCTGCTTGAAAAAAGCCGAGAAGCAGCCGATGCTGCAAATATAAGGGCACAGTATGCACAGGTTATGGATGAAGCAATTACAGTCGATGGAAATGTGAATATTGATGGAAAAGATTTTGAAAAAATCAATCTTAGGCAAAAACAGCCAGACTGGCAAACGGAGACAATCCCCAATAGTCTGGGAAATTTTTCTGTTATTGAAGGAATTCCCGGGACACAGGCGTGGGTAGAATATCATGCTGATACAGAAACGGTTTACATTAAGTTTGAGGGAGAAAGCCAAAATGGTGATAGCGGTTCAAATGGGGAAAATAATATCCTGATAGATAGCAGTTTCTGGGATAGCACAGCCGGATGGGAGGTAATAAATGCGAAATTTGAGAATGGAAAGGCAATTCTAACTCCTTCTCATAAGGATAGCGTGCTAAAACGGGGTGGCGATGAAACGATTATGTTACAGGCGAATAAAAAATACAAACTTGTTGTCAATATAGAAGAGTGCGGCGCGAATCTAAAGGTCAGACTGTCTAATAGAAATGGCAATAATACGTACCTTGAACAAAATGTTCAAACATTGGGGAAATATGAATTTGATTATACGCATGAAGAAGGGCACGATGATGATGTGAGAATTTCTTTTGAAGTTCCGAGAAGTCAAGTGGGAAAAGGTCCGGTATGCATTACGTCAGTCTCTTTTATACAGTTAAATAACTGAAAACATAGTCAGTGCGGATGTTGAAAATTTGCGAATATAATCGGAAAGAGGAAGAGGCACTTCGGTAAAGGGAGAAATATGATGTCGGAAAAATTGCTGGAGTTGAAATGGAGCGCAAAAATACGGAAAAGGAAGTAACAGAGCTGATCCTGTCAAGTTCATTGCATTTTAATATTGCAATGGACTTGAACAGGGCATAACTTTCTCTCTAAGAGAATTTTAAAACCTTAAATTATAATTAGTATTTTCATCTTAATCACAGTTTTTATCTTGGTTTATTAGTTATAATTTGTAGAACCATTTAGATTAATTTTTATCCAATTACCACTATCATTTGCAACGGTATCAATATTGTCACTTCTGGGGGGGAATAATAACTGCAATCTGTTCTGCAAATATAATAATCCTCTCCTTCTTTATATATATCTCCAGCTTTTAACTTTTCCAATCGTAATTCTTTATTATTCCAAATATCTTTTAAATTATCTTTAGTTAGTATTGTTCCTGTTGGTTTGACAAAATAAGCTTGTCCTATGTTGTTATCAGGAGCCGCATAATCATGATAGTTAGTATAACTTTCATTAGTTATAGCAATGTAAAGGAGTCCATTTTTCTTATATGCCAATCCCATATTTATGCTAAATGGTTCCGTAACGCCCTCTTTATTAGGCGGCTGATTAGGATACTGAATTGCACCTATATTTAAATCTTTAATAATGGTATTGGCTGAGCTATCTTCTGTGTCTGAATTATTGGAATCTCCTTTATCTGTATTATTTTCATTCTTATTACTAGCATTATTTCCACTTTCCCAGTAAAATGAAACATACTCCATAGCATCACTAGTAGGTGCATGATATGTGATTTCGCAATACCCATTTGGTCCAGGAATTCCCTTCCAATACGTTTCGCCTGCATTCGATGATACTCCTCCAATAGTAATTGGCAATGGAGTTTGCCAATCGTTTTTCTGCTGTTTTAACGGCGTTACTTTAATGTAATAATCGCCATTATCTTGATATATTTTCTGATCTGTTTTTGTATACGTAGCACTGGTATCCCCAGTAATCGCCGCCATCATCACTTCCGCATACGCTGACCTAACATCCGAAAGATCCACCGCTTCACGGCTTCTCTCAAGCTGACTTGTAAAGATGGGAATGGCGATGGCAACCAATACACCAATTATTGCCACAACGATTAAAAGTTCTGCCAGCGTAAAACCTCTGTCAGACTTCAATTTTCTTTTCATAAACATCCCTTTTTCTTATGTATTTGTTGATAAAATGCATATTTTTCTTTTTAATGATAGCATATAGCTTTTTAGAAATCCATTTGCATTTTCGACAAAATAAGCTGTAATTTTCGTAACATTTGCGAATCAAACAAAAAGACAATAATTATCCAAAACAAGATATCAACTAATGTAAAATTATTAGTACAAGCTGTGCCTGAAAGCCAGTAATTCATATTTTCTGATGCTTTTGAGTGAAACAAAATAGAACACTTGCAAACTCTAGATTGCAATGCTATTATAATGAAAAACATATTTTTAATATATACAATGGTATATCTCCCATCTGATTTATCTAATAATATTTCAGAAATTTATGCTTTTAAATCCGTTAAAAATGAAAAAAGCAGGAGTTCTGAATGTAATTGTTGGTTGTTGAATGTTAAATGAGGTTTGTACTCTCTGACGTTTTCCAAAAGAAGGAGCACCCGTCAACTCATATGCCGAATATACCGCTGCGAGCTCTTTTTTTTATATCGGCTGAGGCTGATCAAACAGGAAGTACAATCCAAAGGAGGTGGATTTGACATGTGTAAAGCGATTAAAGAGATGCTATGAGTTAGCAGACAAGAAGGAGAACAGGAAGGACGATTGGAAGGACGGCAGGAAGGGCGATTGGAAGGACGGCAGGAAGGGCGATTGGAAGGAAGACAGGAAGGACGATTGGAAGGTCAAGATGAAATGGCAACCTTGAGTGAGAAACTTATTTTGGCAGACCGTATCAGCGAGCTGTTAAAAGCAAGCACCGATCGGGAGTATCGAAATAAGCTACTGGTGGAGTTTGGGTTGGCGTGAGAATGGCGCTAAATCATGTGATTACATGATTTCTGTGCGTCGCGAAGCAGCTGCTGGCCTCGGAGTGAACAGATAAACTGAACTTAAATAATTTAAAATGTGGGACAGTGATTCATCTTGTGTTCTGTGATTTGTCATGCTACTATAAATCTGTAAGTATCTTTTGATACAAGTTATAGCGGAATCATATCCAACATAAAAACACATGGAGAGAAGAAAAATGCAAAAGAAAAAGAAGAGAATATTCGCAGTCCTTTTGTCTGCTATTCTGGTAGTTGCGCTCACCGGCTGCAGTAAGCTGGGTTCCATTATTAATGAAATTCATGGCTCATTGATCGGAAACAATTATACCGTATATACCTATGATAATTATGGGAATCAGACCTTGAAAACTTCTGGAAAGAAAATCAGCATTACCGGAAATAAAATCGAAACTGTCAGCTATGACAGCGATGGAAGAGCAGTAACCGGCTATGATCTGTCTTCAGTAATCACGATTACCATTGATGGAAAAGAAATCGAAAGCTGCGGAGACACCTGTGTATTTGTTCAGAAGGGGCTGGAACCGGAGGTGGATTTCTCATTGGACGAGGTCAACAGTAACGGTGGGAACGGAATCACGGATAATGCAGCTCTGGCAAGGGTTTTGAACCGGTACAAAAATGATTTCGGCAAATCCAGGGTTGTGGTCATCAAATCCCAGCTTGGACAGCCTATCGCCGCATTTTCCGGGGATAATGTCTATTGGGAAATTCCGGACGATCTGCCGAAAATGACAAAGCTTATGGTCGATGGGAAGGCACTGTACATACACCGGGTGAACTACCAGATTATTGATAAAGACCTTCTTTAAAGATAAGTGCGTATTTAAGAAATCGGATGTTTTATAATGATAGAAAGTGAAAGATAAGAGGAGTTACAAATGGAATTTACAGAACCAGGGCTACGAGTGAAAAATGCAGAAAAAATGCAGCAATCCAAGAGGGCATCAGGGGAAGAAATGCGACCAGCGGTATCAGTGATCATGCCCGTATATAATGGTGAGAAATACATCGCCCAGGCAGTGCAGTCTGTTTATGCGCAGAATATTCCCCTGGAGCTGATTGTCATTGATGACGGCTCTGTTGATGGAACCTGGGAAGCTCTCATTCCCTGGGAAAACAGACCGGATTTTGTTTATATAAAAAATGAGCGCAATCTCGGTGCTGCCGGTTCCCGTAATCGTGGTGTGTCTGTTGCGAAAGGCAGATATGTGGCATTTCTGGATGCGGATGACTGGTGGGAAGAGGGAAAGCTAGCGGCACAGCTGGCTGCTCTTGAAATGACCGGTGATGTAATCTGCTCCACAGGACGTGATCTCATGAATCCGGACGGAACCTTCACAGGCAAGTATATCTCGGTTAAATCCAGGCTGGACTATCATGAACTTCTGAAACACAACAGCATTAACTGTTCTTCCGTCCTGATTCTCCGTGAGGTGGCGCTGGAATTTCCCATGGAGCATGATGACAGCCATGAGGATTATATTACCTGGCTGCAAGTGGTGCGAAAATACGGACATGCCACAGGAATTAATAAGCCCTATCTGAAATATCGTCTGTCCCAGGGCGGAAAGTCAAGAAACAAAGCCAAATCTGCCATCATGACCTATCAGGTGTACCGTTACGTTGGCTATGGACCGCTGAGAAGTGCCTGTTTCTTTTTGTCCTATGCACTTCACGGAATCTGGAAATATCGTTAAAGTATCAATGGGGCTCTCCCATTTTCCTGCGCCATTGCAGGGGAGAGCATCCCGCCTGTTTCCTGAAATATCTGCTGAAATGGGAAAAATCTGAAAATCCGCACATCTGCGCAATCTGCTGGACAGTCAGTGCTTCATTTGTCAGCAGGTTCTTTGCCTTATCCATACGAATCTGAAGCAAATCTGCATGAGGGGTACTCTGGAAAAATTTCTGATAGCAGGAATAGAACTGGCTTTTTTCCAGACTGACCTTTTTACAAAGCTCTGTGGTGTCCCATGGCTTAGCGTAGTTCGTGAGCATTTCCAGCCGAAGCTTTCGAAAAGCAGGATAAAGACTGTCTCCTTCCGCGCCGCTTCCATGCATCTGATGGCTTTTAAGTCCCCTTGCAATCGTAATCATAAGCTGCTGAAAGAGAGTATACTCGTATTCATCGGAAAATAAATCATTTGCTATATGTTCTTTGTGAAGGAGCCGGATGCAGGCGTCAATTTCTTCACAGTTTCCCGGATAAAAAACAGTATTAAGCGGGATTCCATATTGTTTTTTCAGATCTGCCTTACAGGAAAAATGAAGGTAGCTGTTCCGGAATCTGTGAACAGCCTTATAATGCTGCTCATATCCGGGAGCATAGAGGATACATGCATTTTCCTTGGAAATATTGAGCTTTTTGTCCAGATAAACCTTCATAGGTGTCTTAAAAAGCAAAAACAGATAGTCTCCGCTTCCATTGGGACGGTAGATCTGATCATAATCAGGGTTTGAATAGTTGTATTCGCAGAACTGAATGGAAAAATCCCTGTCTGCAGATTCGTGAAAATTCATGATCCGGACTCCTTTCACCATTTTTTTCACTGTAATCGTTATCGGAAAAAAAGTCAACTATATCGGAAGAAAAAAACTGGTAAAAAAATCGTATGCCATTAAAATAATAGATACATAAAGAGCAGAAAAATGCCATACAACTGGCACCATATAAGGAGGACACCATGAAAAAAGCACAGATCATCATCGATAAATATTTCCTCACCGGCAAGGTGGATAAGCGGATTTTCGGTTCTTTTATTGAACAGCTGGGACGTGCTGTTTATGAAGGAATCTATCAGGAGGGCAGCCCGCTGTCTGACGAGCAGGGCTTTCGTAAAGATACTCTGGAACTGGTAAGGGAACTTCAGGTTCCGATTGTCCGTTATCCGGGAGGCAACTTTGTTTCCGGTTTTAAATGGGAAGACAGTGTTGGACCAAAGGAGCTAAGACCTGCCAGACCGGAACTTGCCTGGGGTGTGATCGAGAACAATCACTTTGGCCTGGACGAGTTCGTGGACTGGGCGAAGAAAGCAGACACAGATATTATGATGGCAGTGAATCTTGGAACAAGAGGACCGGAGGAAGCCAGAAATCTTCTGGAATACTGTAATTTTAAGGGCGGTACCTATTACAGCGACATGCGCAAGACCAACGGTCATGCAGAGCCGCACAACATTAAAACCTGGTGCCTGGGAAATGAAATGGATGGTCCATGGCAGATGGGACACAAGACTGCATATGAATATGGAAGAACAGCAGCAGAGACTTCCCGTATTATGAAAATGCTGGATCCGGAGATCGAGACAGTTGCCTGCGGAAGCTCCAATCTGATGATGCCGACATTTGGAGATTGGGAGTACACGGTTCTGGACGAATGTTACGATCTGGTGGATTACATGTCCCTTCACCAGTATTACGGCAATGCTGCTGATGACACCCCTGATTTTCTTGCAAATTCCAAAGGGATGGATGACTTTATTTCCGGCGTAGTCAGCATCTGCGACGCTGTCCGTGCGAAAAAGCATGGCAAAAAGCGCATTAACCTTTCCTTTGATGAGTGGAATGTGTGGTATCACAGCAATGCAGCCGACGAGAAACTGGAAAAATGGGGACAGGCTCCACATCAGCTTGAGGATATTTATAATTTTGAAGATGCCCTTCTGGTTGGAAGCATGCTGATCACTTTACTTCGCCATGCAGACCGTGTGAAAATGGCATGCCTGGCACAACTGGTAAATGTAATCGCGCCGATCATGACCTCCGATACAGGTGCATGGCGCCAGACCATCTTTTATCCATATATGTACACAAGCATTTTCGGACGAGGAACTGTGTTGAATACACAGGTACTGGCTCCGGTATACGACAGCAGGAATTACTGTGATGTTTCCTATCTGGATTCTGTGTGCGTATGGAATGAGGAGAAAGATACTCTTACAATTTTTGCAGTGAATAAAAGTCTTGAGGAAGATCTGGAGGTAAGCTGCGATTTGCGCCAGTTTGAAAGCTATCAGGTGAAAGAACATATTGTACTTACTGATGACGATATGAAAGCTGTAAATACAGAAGCGGATCCCGAAAAGGTTGTGCCTGTGAAATCCGCTGCAAGCCGGATTGACGGCGGTAAATTAAGTACTGTGCTTGGAAAACACAGCTGGAATATGATCCGTCTTGCTAAGTAGTCCGGGATAAATATTTGCAGATGCTGTGTTAGAGCGCGTTTGAAAAATCATTCCTGCAATCTGCACGCCCCACTTTGTGGTATATTTTGCCCGAATTCAGCTGTGTAGTTTGCTGAAATGTTTTCATCTGGGCAAAATGTCCCGCACATTCTGCAAATCGTTTTTGGGGAAGCGTGCACATTGTTGTCATGAAATAAAAAAGTCAGAGATTTCGTAACCTGCATGAATCATACGAAATCTCTGACTATATAATTACCAATGCTTCCTACTTCTGCAGATCCGCCTTAATCTGCGTAGTAGAAATCTCAGGTGTCCTCGGAAGGTACACCACGTCACAGTAAGGCTTCAGAAAGTCAAACTTCCCTTCCCAATCGTCACCCATAACAAAGGTATCTACGTGGTATTCTTTAATATCACTTACCTTCTGCTCCCAGTTCTCCTCCGGAATTACCAGATCTACGTAGCGGATGGCTTCCAGCAGGGATTTCCTTTTTTCATAAGAGAAATAGCATTTTTTATGCTTCTCGTTCCAGTTAAATTCATCTGTAGATAAAGCTACGATCAGGTAGTCGCCATAAGCTTTCGCCCTGCGCAGCAGATTAATGTGCCCATAGTGAAGTAAATCAAAGGTACCGTAAGTAATCACTCGTTTCATGAATTGTGTGCCTTTCATAAAGAAATCTGAAAATAGTCTTGCCGGAATGGTTCCAGGCGATTTACATAGGACTATTTTACCACAGTCCAGGTAGAAAGGAAACATAAGATTATTTATCGGGAGTATTGTGCATTGCGAAGCGCGTTACTGTGAATGGAGTGAACAGTAAACAAGAAGTAAACAGTTACCCTTTATCCATGTTGTAAAAGGTATGTTTTAATGTTAAGATGGAACAATAACAGTGCAGATGTGAGCGGTAACGTGAAAACATCTGCAGGCTGCCGGAAACGAAAAAAGGCAGCGGATGAATAAAAGGAAGAGGAAAATAAGTATGAATGTATTTGACATTCTGGGGCCGGTTATGATCGGACCGTCCAGCTCACATACTGCGGGAGCAGCCCGGATCGGTCTGATGACAAGGGCTCTTCTTGGAAAAACTCCGGTGAAAGCGCACATATTTTTGCATGGTTCTTTTGCGAAAACCTATAAGGGACACGGCACGGATAAGGCTCTTGTAGCGGGAATACTGGGAATGCAGACAGATGATGAGCGTATCCGCTTTTCACTTGATGTGGCGAAAAAGGAGGGACTGGAAATCCAGATCGAGACTGGTGAACTGGAGGATACGCACCCGAATACTGCGGAGATCACTTTGACTGCAGCAGACGGGGAAAAAGTGTCTCTTCGGGGCAGCAGTATTGGCGGGGGGAATATCCTGATCACCCGGGTGAATGGAATGGAGGTTGCCCTTACCGGGCAGAATCCAGCTTTGATCGTGCTTCACAAGGATGCACCAGGGACGATTGCTGCAGTTACAGAGCTGATGGCAGAGTATGGGGTGAATATCTGCAATTTCCACCTGGCGCGTGAGACCAAGGGTGGTGTGGCGGTAATGACTATCGAGAGCGACAGTCACTTTGTCCCGGAACTCAATGAGAAGATTAACCGGCTGGAGAATATATATTCCAGTACGATGTTAGAACGTGTATAAATTGCTATTTAGTTGGTTGAAGTTCCTATCGACATACAGCATTTGGGCAATGTGTCCCTTTTTGAAAAACATCTCACCCCACTAAAAATACGGTAAAGGAGAATTCACTGTGGATCTAAACTACCACTCAATGGAATCCCTGCTGAAGGCAGCGAAGGAGAACAACTGTCGTCTGTCCGCTTTGGTTCTGGAGCAGCAGGCGGAGCAGATGGAACTGCCGAAGCAGGAAATATATGAAAAAATGAGGGAAAACTATCGGGTTATGGCATCCTGTATCCAGCCTGGCAGCGCCCCGGATCTGAAAAGCACAAGCGGCCTCACTGGTGGAGATGCCTATCGCATGCGCACTGCTGTAGAGCAGGGGAAAAATCTTACAGGCCCCCTTCTTGGAGGAGCCCTCTATCGTGCACTTGCAGTATCAGAACTGAACGCTTCTATGGGAAGAATCGTAGCAGCGCCTACAGCAGGAAGCTGCGGCATTGTACCGGCAGCTGTACTCACCATGCAGGAGCAGTACCAGCTTACAGAAGAGGAATGCGTCATGTCTCTTTTTACAGCATCTGCAGTAGGAATGGTAATTGCCAATAATGCTTCACTTGCAGGAGCGCAGGGAGGTTGTCAGGCTGAGTGCGGTTCTGCATCTGCCATGGCAGCGGCGGCAATTGTGGAACTAGCCGGCGGCACACCTGATATGATCCAGTCAGCAGTAGCCACTGCTCTAAAAAATATTCTGGGTCTTGTATGTGACCCAGTTGCAGGGCTGGTTGAAATTCCATGCATTAAGAGAAATGCATCAGGCGTAGCAGGGGCGTTTGTGGCAGCAGAGCTGGCTCTGGCCGGAATCCGAAGTGCAATTCCGGCTGACGAGGTGATCTGGACTATGAAAAAGGTAGGAGATGTGATGCCCACTGCCCTTAAAGAAACAGCAGAGGGTGGCCTGGCGGCAACACCTACAGGGCGCAAACTGCACCAGCAGGTTTTTGGAGAAATGAAATAATACATTATTGCGGTTCATCGGCAACACAAAACCACAGGAAAATATTTCAAAACACGTTAAAATATTAAAAAGTCATTCCAAAAACCACAAAAATATGTTATCCTTTATTCATAAAACTGACATGTCTGAAAATAATTATGTCAAAGTATAAAGGTGGCTAAAATGAGCAAGAATACGAAGGAACAGGAAATCCCATATTCCTACCTTGTGGATAATATAAAAATATTTTTAATTTTTCTGGTGGTTTTTAATCACATTATTGCATTCCAGCTGGTTAAAGCAGATCAGGTTGTTCGTTTTGTGTGGTATGGAATTACCATATTTCATATGCCGGCGTTCATATTTATTTCCGGTTATCTGTCCAAGAAGCCTCAGGATGTGATGAAGAATGTTAAGAATTTATTGATTCCATATATTCTGGGCTATACACTTACCTGGGCAGCGCAGATCTGGCTGGGAAATAAAATGGATTATGAACTGCTCCGTCCTTCCGGAACCGTTATGTGGTATGTGCTTGCGTTGTTTGCATACCGTCTGACCATAGAAGCATTTGGAAAAATAAGGTTTATTGTACCTCTCAGCATTATTTTTGCGTTGTGGGCAGGAACCAGAATGGAATTCAGTACATTTTTATCAGCTTCAAGAATTGTGGTATTTTTCCCGTTTTTTGTGGCAGGATATTTATGGAAGAATGAATACACCAAGGTGATCCGCAAATTTAAAGGCAAGATCGTGGTTGCACTTTTCGTGATCATTCTGCTGTTTGTGGCGACCAATTATATGATCGGAAATAATATTCCGGTAGACCTTTTCCGAGGCAATCATTCCTATCTTGCAAGTGGAATGGACAATGTGCAGGGAATGGTAGTCAGAGGAATGATGTATCTGATTTCCTTTACGGTTATTTTCGCATTGCTGGTGCTGATGCCAGATAAACGCCATCCATTTATTTTCCTGGGAAGAAACACAATGGGAATTTACTTTTTCCATTATCCCATCATGATTCTGATGAACGGACTTATGATCCTGAATATTCCGCAGCTGATGAATGTATGGGCGTTATTTGGAGTGTCAGTTCTGTTTGTACTGATACTTGGAAGTCTTCCGGTGGACTGGGTCTATACCAATGTTATGGGGCTGATCACCTTCATTCTTTTTAAACGTGAGAAGAAGGTTGAGGATGAAGGTCTGGAAGACGAATATGATAGTGAAGAGGAGGATCGGTTTGCAGTACTGGCTCAGCGAAGAATGGCTATTGAAGAGCTGGCTGCCACATGGGATACCTCCTTTGATGCAGAAGAGAAAGAAGATCATGAAGAAGGGCAGTCCTGACGGATTGTCTTTCTTTTCTTATTAAGAAAGAGACAGCAGTTCAGTTGTTTCACAGCAAAAAAAGAGTTATATTTTTGTTAAACCCGGAAATATTTTTGTAAAGCAGATATTCTTTCATAATGACTTACTATGCAAACTGTGTTATACTAAATGTATTTATTAGTCCCGGACGGCAGCTGGTTCGGATTTGTTGCTGTTCAGGCTATGAACAGTAACCGGGGGAATGAAAGGGAGTATTTTACTGCAGGGTGAAGCTGACAGCAGGGCTTTTAAGGGGAAATACGATGAAAAAAGTAATCACTTACGGAACTTTTGATCTGTTCCACGAGGGACATTATAATATTTTAAAAAGAGCGAAAGCATTGGGCGATTATCTGATCGTGGGCGTGACCAGCGAGAGCTACGATATTGAGCGTGGTAAGCTGAACGTGCGGGACAGCCTTCTGAAAAGGATTGAGAATGTACGCCGTACCGGTTTTGCAGATGAGATCATCATCGAGGAGTACCAGGGGCAGAAGCTCAGCGATATCATCAAGTATAAGGTAGACCTTCTGGTACTTGGTTCTGACTGGCGCGGCAAATTTGACTACCTTAAGAATTACTGTGATGTGGTGTACCTGGAGCGTACCAAGAATATTTCCAGCACCAAGCTGCGCGGTGAGGGAACTACTTACACCGTGGGTGTAGTTACAGATAATGACCAGGATAATGGGATCGTGTGGGAGACAAAATATGTCAGCGGTCTTCATGTAGAGTGCGTTTTTTCTGAGAATGCAGAGGCAGCGGAGTCGTTTTGTGACAAATATGAATTGGATTCCTACTACAGTGTGGAGGCAGATAATGGGGAATGGCAGCAGGGATTTGACTGCTTTTTGTCCCAGGTAGACATAGTTTATATCAAGACCGAGCAGCCTAAGAGGGAGAAATACATCCGCAGATCCCTGGAGCTTGGAAAATATGTGATAAGTGACGCTCCTATGACGAATAATAAGGAGAAGCTGAAGGACCTGTTTGCACTTGCAGCAGCCCGTCATGTACTTCTTGTGGAGAAAATAAATCTGGTGTATCTGCGAGCCTTTAACCAGCTTGTCTGGCAGACACACAGCGCCTTGGTGGGCGATATTGTGTGTGTGAAATGCTCTATTTCCCAGGACCATTTCGAAGGAGGAAGAAGTTTTTCCGAAACTGCAGTTCTGCCTTTGTGTGCTATTATCAAGATACTGGGCAGAAATTACCAGGAAGTGAATTCCAATGTGGTGAAGGACAGATCTGGAAACTGCATTTACGACATGATTACCATGAAATATCAGGATGCTCTTGCCACAATCGAGATTGGCACCACAGTAGATGTGGAGGATGAGTTTGTTGTGATCGGTACGAAAGGCCGTGTGACCATCCCGGGAGACTGGTGGAATACAGGATATTTTGAGGCAAAGATAGACGACAGCAAGGGACTGAAGCGGTACTGCTTTAACTTCGAAGGCAATGGCCTCCGTTACCTTTTGCAGGAGCTGCTTATTATGATCAGTGATGAGAGAACGGAATGTACCAGACTTTTTAATGAGGAATCAGAGACTCTGGCAGACATTCTGGAAATCATAAACCAGAGAGGATAACCAATGACAGAGAAACAGGAACATCTGCTGCAGCTTTTTCGTGAGCTGGATGAGATCTGTAAAAAGAATAATCTGAGATATGTAATGGCGGGAGGAACGGCCATCGGTGTTGTGCGAAACGAGGGATTTATTCCCTGGGATGATGATGTGGACATCTATATGCCCAGAGACGACTGGAACAAACTGGTGGAAATTTCCGGCTCCGTGCTTCCGGAGCACCGCGCCCTTCAGTGTGTGGATGTAGACCGCAGCTATACCAATACTTTTCCACGGTATGTTGCTACGGACAGCTGCGCCCTTCATAAGCATCAGATTATCGGCAGGGACAGTGCCGGTGAGATCATCGATGTGCTCACCCTGGATCCCATTCCCGCAGATGATAAGGAATATGAGAAATACAGAACTCATATGATGATCTACTCTGAGCTGGTAAATATGGTAGTTGTATATGGTGCACGCTGGGAAATTCCGGTGACTGCCTATCTGCGCTGGCTTTTTTCCTATACATTTCTGGGAAAAGACCGCACATTGAAGAAACTGGAAAAGATCATGTATTCCTATAAGGAAGAGGATTGTCCGCGCTATGCAATGCGCTGGGGCGGCTGTCCGTTCCTTTTTGATAAGGACATGATGTTTCCTGTGAAATATATGAACTTTGAGAACACAGAGGTAATGGTGCCGCACAGAATGAGTGACTATCTGATCTGGCATTACGGAGATGAATGGTCCTATATTCCGCCCCATGGGGAAAGAGAATCCCACGATGCGGTTACGGTAGAGGGAATTACCTATAAAGAGCTTCGGGATGATTATCTGCCGGGAATCCGCAAGGGCAGGCTTCGCAGAGATTCCATCTGGCGCAAGATATATTCTCTTGCAGGTGCGAAGCGGAACCACCGCCTTCAGTATAAGCGCAATCTTCTGCTGGCAAAAAGTACGGTGATGGATCTGGAGGCGCGCATTTCAGAAAGCAGACACAGCCTGAAGGAATTGGTAGAAAAGCGTGACTTTTCCCAATTAAATGAAATCTTTACAAAATATTACCAGGTCCAGCTGAGTTCTGCGTTTATCGGCAGGGAGGATTTTGGAGGGATCTATGCTTTTTATCATCCTGTTTTGCTGGAAGTCAGTGATGTGACCTTTTATGCGGCAATGCTGACGCTGGTTTATACAGAACGGATCGGGAAAGCATGGAGAATGCTGGTGGTGAAGGAGCAGACCGGTACATTCCCTTCTGAACTGGCCCAGTTGAAATCTGATATTGAACTGTTTCGAAGAGCAGTCTGCGATTATGAATTTAAGCGTTATCAGGAAGCGGAGGATACGATGGTGCCGTTGATGGAACGGTATCCGGAAGTGCCGGGATTTGTGAAATTTAAGAGCCGTTTTCTTATGGAACGCGCCCGCAATGGAATTGATATGGTGGAAGCGGAGCTTTATATTGATGAGGCGCTGCGGCTTTTCCCGGAGGACGGGTATTTCCTGAAATACCAGGGAGAACTGCTCTGGATGAAGGGCAAATGTGCGGATGCTCTGGAAGTTTTTGCAGATGCCCGTGAAAAAACAAATAATGGAATTACCCAACTGGAGTTGGATAAGTTTCTGAATCCTTATGGCAGGGAGACGGTGAAGACCTGTCAGCAGCTTCTGGATGTTGGACAGAAGGATGGGGCGATGAAGCTTATGGCTTTGTGGTACAGACTTCTGCCGGAGAATCCTTCTGTGCGGGAATATTATTATTTGGCCCGCGCAAGTGTTGCGAAAAAGCGTTCTGAGGTGGAAGAACTGATCGGGGAAATTCTGAAGCGCATTGATGCAGAGCGTGCAGAGAGTCCGGGTGAGAACAATGACATCCAGATCTATAAGCGTGCACTGACAAAAGCATGGGAGCGCCTGGGCTATCCAGGTGAGCTGGCAAGGGTTCGCACAGATCTGGTTTACACCAGTGAGGCGGATGATCTGGAATGGCTGGCAGAACGTGCCAAGGACGGACAGATCCGCAAGGAAAAACGAGCCCAGGTGTACAAGGTAATTGGAGATGTGAGAAGAAAACAGGGACAGACGGAGGCAGCGTTCCAGAACTATCTGGAGGCACTGCGGCAGAATGGAAGCGGTTTTGTGCGAACGGAGCTTTCCAGAATATTTCTCACAGATCTGTATGAAGGAAGCAAGAGAGCAGCCGTATATGCAAAAGCCGGAGATGCTTCTGAGTTTTTGAATCAGTGGCTTGGAAAGTATGGAAGTATAGAAGAGATACAGCAGCTTGTGAAAGAATGCTTGTGACACACATCTCGCAGAAAGCCTTTTTCAAACAGGCGTTGGTAACAGTGTGATCACTATGAACAGACAGATGGGAGCAGACATAGCTTGAACAGAGAAATAAAAGAAGTTGTAAAGCTTCTGGCCGAAATAGATAAAATATGTAAAAGAGAAGGAATTCCTTATTATCTGGGACCACAGCTTACTTTGTGCTGTGTTACCGGGCAGGAGATCACCAGCCCTCATGCAGGTGTGGTCTATATGCGGACTGCGGATATGGAGCGCTTTCGTCTGGCTGTGGAGAAGGAGACTCCGGATGGCAGAATTGTAGAATCCATGAATAACAATAAGCGTTTTTATGGATTTTTCCTTCGCTATACAGATCTGGATACGTTGTGCTTCCGTCTGAATGAAGGCAGGAACTACAAATATCCGGGTATGGGAGTGGATATTCTGCCCCTGCGTGGAAAACAGCGTTCCAGACTCGCTCATTTGTGGACAAGAGCCCAGGAAGTGGGATGGAATGAGCTGGCTGATTATTATGGAGACCGAAAAGGCAGGAAAAAGGCAATCTGCCGTTTTGTCATGAGGCTTCGCCTGGTCACAGGACGTGCCCGTCTGGGAAAAAGCCTTTACCGCATGCTCTGTAAAAGGATGAATGTGGAGGATACCCAGGAATATGTAGTTCGCCTGAAGAAAAAGGCAGTGTATTTTCCAAGGGAAATTTTTGATGAGACAGAAACTGTGGTGATCGATGGCAGGAAGTTTCCGGTGCCGGGAGATACTTATACGTATCTTCAGAAGTATTATGGGGAAGACTACCAGGAGAAGGTTCTGGATAATTATACAGTGAAGCTGTCGGAAATGGTCAGTGCCAGGATCCGATTCGAGGATTATTTTCAGGAAGTGGGAAGTCAGAAGAGCCTGATCCGGAAGCGAAGCCATGCCCGACGAAAGCAGGGACATGCCAACCAGAAAAAGGAATATCTGAACTGGAGCTGGAATTATGTGAAATTCTGTGCATCCAAGATTGAACTGGAGAAATATTATCTGGATAACAAAGAGTATATTATAAATCTTTATAAGAATAAAGATTATCCGGCTTTGGAAAAAGTTTTTGTCCCATATACAAAGGCTATGGTGAAGAGCCTTAAGAATGACGAGGTGTTTATTCCGGATGAGGAGCTTCAGCATATTTATCTGGATATGTTGGGGGTAGCAGGAAGGACAAATCTGAAAAAAAAGGTGGAGAAATTCTGGAAATGAAAGTAACGGATTATATTGTTGAGTTTTTACAGAGAAAAGGGATTCATGATTTCTTTGGATACCAGGGAACCATGATCGCCCATCTGGTTGATTCTATAGAGAAAAATCCTCATACCAGAAGCCATTCCAGCTATCATGAGCAGGGAGCGGCTTTTGCAGCATGTGGATATGCCCAGGCGGGGGAACGGTGTGCATGTGCTTATGCGACCAGCGGCCCGGGTGCTGCGAATCTGATTTCAGGAATCGCAGACGCTTATTTCGATTCCCTTCCGGTTGTTTTTCTTACTGGTCAGTTGAATACTTATGAGTATTCCGGCATCCCGGGACTTCGGCAGCAGGGCTTTCAGGAGATTGATATTGTTGCCATGGCGAAGCCTGTGACCAAGTATGCAGTACAGATCCGGGAAGACGAGGATATTGTAAAAGAACTGAATAAAGCTTATCATATTGCGAATTCTGGTCGGAAGGGGCCGGTATTGATTGATCTTCCTATGAATATACAGCGGGGGGATGTAAAAAATCCGGTTTATGACATAAGTCTGGATGAGATGGGATTTGGTGCAGCTTGCGAGAGCAACATGGAAGCAACTGCAAACAGCTGCGGAGCAGCAGGCGTGGACATGGCAATGAAGCCGGACGACAGTGGAGTGTTAGAGTCTGCAAAAATGGCAGACTGTGAAATATCAGCTTGTGCTGTTTCTGCAGCAGATGCAATCCGTGAAGCTCTGGATAAAGCACAGCGTCCAGTAATCATGTTAGGACATGGAGTCAGCGACAAAGCAGTTCGCGACCAGTTATTTACTCTGGCACGCCAGTGGAAAATACCAGTGATCACAAGCGTGTTGAAAATGTCAGCACTACCGTGGGACGATCCGCTGAATTTTGGATGCATCGGAGGCGCTTACGGACATCGCTATGCCAATATGATCGCCAATGCGAAAAGTGACTTGCTGATTTGTCTTGGCATTTCCCTTTGCACCCGTCAGATTGGTACGAAAGTTCATGAGTTCGCGAAAAATGCGAAAATCATCCGAGTAGATATTGATAACTATAATTTGCAGCGAAATATTCACGAAAATGGAATTGATGAAATGAAATTCTGTGCAGATGCTGCAGAGGTGATTCGGGCAATGGCAGAAAATGCGGAAAGTGCAGGGAGTGCAGAATCTGATGGTTCGATGGTTTATGATTTCAGTGAATGGCTGGCTGTGTGCGCCGATATAAAGAAATCTTTGCGCGCAGTAGATGATTCCACCCCGGAACGTTATCCGAACCGTATGATCGCAGCTTTAAGCGACGCTCTTGCAGACACTTCCGCAGTAGCAGTTGACGTAGGACAGCATATGGTATGGAGCTACCAGTCCTTCCATAACCAGAAAGACCAGAAGCTTCTTTTCTCCGGCGGACACGGAGCAATGGGCTATGCTCTTCCAGCAGCAATCGGAGCTTATTACGCCACCGGAAAGCCAGTAGCCTGCATTTGCGGTGACGGCGCATTCCAGATGAACATTCAGGAACTGGAGTGGGTCAAGCGTGAGAATCTTCCTATTACCATGATGGTAATGAACAACCACGCCCTGGGAATGATCCGCCACCTCCAGCGCGACTACTTTGAGCAGGTCTATGCTGATACCTCAGAAGGCAGCGGCTTCTCGTCCTGCAACTTCGCAGAGGTAGCCAAAGCTTATGGAATCAGCAGTGCCTGTATGGATGCTAATGAGGTTGCTGAAAAAGCGGCAGACTTTTTACATGGCACCGAAGCGCCGAAACTCCTTGAAATTCGCCTGGAGCCCGGCACCTTCGCTTATCCCAAGACCTGCCTGGGCGAACCCATCCACAATCAGCAGCCGTATATCCCGAAGGACGTCTACGACAGACTGATGGATTTATAAAAAATAAATTTATAAGAACCGGGCTATTTTCAATAACACATTGAAAGTATGACCTGGTTCTTGTTATCATAGAGAATAACGAAATTGTTATTTAGTTGATTAAAAGTTCTTTAATGCGGACGCATTTGGACAATG
>NZ_JAQDKY010000044.1:0-23231 GCF_027662325.1 Blautia faecis
GGTTCAAGTCCCATCTTCCGCATTTTTTATTGCTCAAAAACATTAAAGACCTGCAAACCATCCGTTTTGCAGGCCCTTTTTTTATTACCGATTTACTTTTGTCATTCTATTTCGGAAGTTCTGTCACTGTCTCCAGCTTAAATCCTTCCCACATATCAGCAGAAATATTCCATTCTCTTAAATCTGTAACGATCTTATGATAGAACGCCTGTCCGCCACGCACAATATCATAGGTGCGGGCATCGCCTCTTGCCTCAAGGTGACGGCCAAAGCTACAGTTGGTTACATCCTCCGGACCATAGTCGTCCACATCTCCGCCCGGCCAGAAAATATAAAGCCTTGGGATATCATCAATCTGGCGAAGATCAATTCCTGCAAGTTTCAGAAATTTCTTTCCAACAGACTCATGCGCCGTAAATACATGAGAATATCGCCATACAGTCCTTGTAAAATCAGATACACGGAACTGGCCCAGCCAATCCTCATCCATCATTCCGTCTGCAGTTTCTCTTGAGACGATCACAACAACAGGGAATAAACGCCCTGAATCTTTCAACGCTGCAATAAGATTCCCAAACATATCCTCTCGCAAAATACGTCTTCTGTTAGAACATTCGATTCCATTTACAATTCCGATATTGTCAACAATCGTCTTATAATATCCAGGATAACTGAAGAAAGTTACTCCCGGGTCCTGGATGGTGTGTTCTCTCTCCGGCTGTGCATATCCATTGCAAACCTTCAGAATCACTTCATCCTGACGCGACACTTCAAGTCCGGCTTCTGAATACCAGATTCTGCCGCCCACTTCCATATCCATATGTCTTACATGCATATTCAGCCGATGATTGTCCGGATCATAATTCACAGCTACATGATAAGCCAGAATGTCAGCATGATAAGTACTGGTCTTCTGTGGCATTTCCTTAAACAGACCGCCATATTTCCCCACGATCCAGCCATATATCGCATCTGCTGCCTGCTGGAAAATCTCTGCAGCAGATGCCGGTTTCTCTTCCTTCAGACGGCTTCCATCCACCTGTGTGCACATCTGGAACACGTTGTGGCGGATAAGAGGCTTCATCTCATAATGCCAGGATTCTCCGAGGCTCTCCTCGCGACCATCATTATAAACATCACGTTCCTTAAAAATAGCTGTCAGACGACTGTCGTGGAACTGACTGTCGTTTAACAGGGCAATGATCGTATTTACATTGATCGGTACCTTGCGGCTGCGGTGAAGCAGCTGATCTACCAGTGTCTGCTTGCTGGTCTTATAAATACGCTTGGCCAGGTTCTCCACCTGCTGGTCACAATCCTCATCCAGAAGCTTCGCCACCTCAGGATAAAGCTGTCCCTCTCCCAGTTTCAGGCGGAAATGGCTCTTGATCATATCACTCCATCTGCCTGATTTATAAAGGGAATGTCCCAGATCCTCAAACAGGGTAACCATGGATTTATCACAAAGCTCCAAAGTTGCCAGAATACTGTTAAAGTATCTGGAAAAGCCCTTGTAATTCTTCCACAGTTCCTCTCCTTTATAGCGCATATCGTGCTCGATCTCATGCCAGCCCTCGAAAAACATAGTCTTAATCTGAATCTCGAAGGTATCATCAATATACATATCCCAGGTCTCTGTTGAAATTTCTGATCGCAAATATTCCGGAAGACGGCACACGCCGTTTAATTTCGTAGGTTTGAACTCCTCCTCGCTTCTTTCCGAAGTGGACCAGCCAATCACATCAAAGGTATTTTCCACAATATTCTGGCAGATTTCTACATCATCATCAAAATACAGGTTAATACGGACACCTACCAGGTCCTGCAGTTTCTTATTCTCCGCGCCATAATCTTTCAGAGCAAATTTATGAGCCATAGAAGAAGCTGTCTTGATTCTGGAAAAGCATCTGTAATACAGACCGCATTGTTCCAGGCGATCACTGATAATGCGCTTCAGATCCTGCTCCACGATAGCCGGAACCTTTACCTTCGCAGCCAGTTCCTCCTTTGTATAAATTACTCTTTTCTGTTCACTCACTAATTTTACACCACCAATTTATTTATAACTGCCGGAGCCCTCACGGATTACGGTCCGAAAACTACACAGTTATTATATTTTATATTCCGTACGTTCTACTAAGCATACACTTTAGAGCCTGTTTGAAAAATCATTCCCGCAATCTGCACGCCCCACTTTGCGGTATATTTTGCCCGAATTCGGTTGCCGTAGCCCGCTACGGCGCCCTCATTCGGGCAAAATCTCCCACAAATTGTGACGCACATCTTGCAGAAAGCCTTTTTCAAACACGCTCTAGTATACCAGAATTTCCCCAAATAAAAAAGGGATATTCCGAAATATAATGGAAAATTTCGGTTAAATATATATAATCAAAAGCACTTCTTACAAGCTTCATATCCTTGAGCCTCAGCCTGTGAGACTGGCTCCTGATATGCCTTATCCGGATTCATATTTCCACAGTCAGGAATACTGTGATATTTACTTCCTGTAGCAGATATCCATACCATTTCCTCCTGACTGTCATCTGCTGCAGCAATCTGTTCTGACTTTTCTGATGCTGCAGCTGCATCAGTTCCGCTATTATCTTCAGCTGTAAATCCATTCTCCCCTTCACTTTGCCCAGCTGTTTCTCCATCACCTGAAGTATAATCATTGCAAGGATCTGCACTCCAAGTAATAGCACTTCCATCCGAAGAAGCTACAATGGTTCCCTGTTCATCAGAGCGATATACCTGAATTCCCATATCTGACAGTTTTTCCATGGTATCCGCATGCGGATGACCATACATATTTCCTGCGCCGCAGCTGATCACTGCAAATTCCGGAACTGCAGCCTGAAGAAAATCCCAGCTTGTGGATGTAGCAGATCCATGATGGCCCACACTTAACACGTCGCAGCTCAGATCAAGCCCGGAATTCACCATATCTGCCTCACAGTTAAAATCTGCATCCCCGGTAAAAACGAAACTGTTTTCTCCATTCGTCAGCTTAATTGCCACCGAATTAGCATTACTCTCTTTGCTGATTTCCTTTGGTGAAAGAATTGTAAATTCTCCCGAGCCAAATGTATACTCCGCCCCCACTGCCGGATGCTGTACTTCAAGCCCATGTGCTGCCACTGCATCCATAAAAGAGCCATAAAGGGAAGAATCATGGATATAATCTGCTCCAATCACATTGTCCACCTGAAATGCATTCAGACAGCCAATCAGTCCGCTCACATGATCCTCATCGTAATGGGATGAAATCAGATAATCAATTTCTGACACATTCTGCTCCTGCAAATAGGACACCACATAGCTGGACGCGCTTCTTGGACCACCATCATACAGCAGATTCTGTCCCTCTGACTGCACCAGAATGGATAATCCCTGTCCCACATCCAGGAAATGCACAGTCATGCTGCCGCCAGATGCCAGAACCTTTTCCCCACTTCCAGGGAATACGATTCCTGCCATAAGCAGAATAAGCGTTAAAAGATAGCCTGCAATTTGTTTTCTTAAGTGTTTCATTTTATTCCTTCTTTCGTTTTTTTCACCGTAGGCACCGCTGTCCTGCTGCCTCTTTACTATTATAATATATTCTCATCCCCACAAACATCCCTGAATTATGTTTTCACAATTGCATTTTTAGCATATAATACCTGGAAGAGCATTTTATGAGGTCGTCCATGTATTACAGAAAAGCATTATGTGCACAGCAGGAAAATGTAGACCAGGGTACCTTACAGATAACGGTCCATTCAAAAACAGACAACCGCCCTGTGGAAAATGCACTGGTCCGTATTTCTTATACAGGTGATCCAAACAGTGTCATTGAAGAAGTCCGCACGGATTCTTCCGGCAACACCCCTGTCCTTCAATTAAAAACGCCTCCTCTGGAATACAGCCTGAATGCTTCCGAGGAGGCGCAGCCTTATGCAGAATATTCCATGCAGATCAAAGCCGAGGATTTTCACCAGGAGGAAATCGCAGGCACAGAAGTCTTGCCTGCGGTTCTGGCCAAACAGCCTGTCCTTCTGAATCCCAGGCAAGACACTGTTTCGGAAAACAGAATTGTCATTCCTCCCCATACACTTTTCTATGAATATCCACCAAAAATACAGGAATCTGAAATTAAACCAGTACACGAAACTGGCGAAATTGTTCTAAGCAAGGTCGTAATTCCGGAATACATTGTAGTGCACGATGGGCCTGTAGGTGATAACTCCGCCTCTAATTATTATGTCCGCTACCGCGACTATATCAAAAATGTAGCAAGCAGCGAAATCTATGCCACCTGGCCTGACGACACTATCCGCGCCAACATCCTGGCAATTATGTCCTTTACCCTAAACCGGGTATACACGGAGTGGTACCGCAATAAAGGGAAAGACTACACCATCACCTCCTCCACCGCCTACGACCACAAATGGATCCGCGGACGAAACATCTTTGACTCTATCGACCGCATTGTAGACGAACTTTTCGAGAATTATCTATCCCGTCCTAACGTCCGTCAGCCAATTCTTACCCAGTACTGCGACGGAGAGCGGGTGCAGTGCCGGGACAGAGGATGGATGACACAGTGGGGAAGCAAGCGGCTTGGAGACCAGGGATATTCTGCTATTGAAATCCTACGGTATTTCTACGGAAACGATATGTATATCAATGTAGCAGAAGAAGTCTCCGGGATTCCTTCCTCCTGGCCAGGATATGACCTGGATATTGGTGCTTCCGGCAGCAAAGTACTCCAGCTTCAGGAACAGCTAAATGCTATCAGCCAGGCCTACCCTGCTCTTCCAAAAGTAAATCCGGACGGAATCTATGGTGCCCAGACTCAGGCCTCTGTCCGCAAATTCCAGAATATTTTCGGTCTTCCGGAAACCGGAATCGTAGATTATACCACCTGGTACAAAATTCAGGAAATTTACGTAGGCGTCACCCGGATTGCAGAATTACAATAAACATAATATGGCGGGATTTTCTCTCCCGCCATAAAATTCTAATCTAAACCTTATACTCTAAACGGACATGCCGTTTGTCAGCAACATCACCATATAGGAACCGGCTAACCATCAGCCTTCTGCCAATTCCCGCATCAATTCATGCACTGAAGTAATTTTGTCAATCCTTCCAACATTTGCCCCACAGAACATCAATCCATTCTCTACATCTCCCTCCACCGCATCGATCAATGCCTTGGTAATGCAGTACGGAACCTGTCCTGGATTACATTTTTCCAGGCAGTTATAGCACTTCTTTACTGGAATCCGTCCATTCTCTACCAGTTTCATAAAAGGATTGCAAAGCGCCCTTCCAGGCATTCCTACAGGGCTCTGGATAATCTGCACATCCTCTTTCCTTGCATTTACATACGCCTGTTTATACCTTTCATCGGCATCGCATTCCTTTGTCGCCACAAACCGGCTTGCGATCTGCACACCATCTGCCCCAAGTGCCATAGCATGATCAATATCTTTCCGGTCAAAAATTCCGCCAGCAACTACCACTGGAATTTCCCGGCCAAACTTTTCCTCATATTCCTTTTTACATGCAATAATATCCCGGATTTCCTGGTCAAAATCCATCTCATCCCTGTGAGCCAGCTGATCCCTGGAAAATCCCAGGTGTCCTCCTGCCTCCGGTCCTTCCACTACGATCAGATCTGCAGTCCGGTTATATCGATGTGCCCACATTTTCAGAATCAGATTTGCTGCCCTTTTTGAAGAAACAATAGGCGCAATCTTTGTTCTGCAAAACTCCGGTACCAGCTCTGGCAGATTCATGGGAAGTCCTGCGCCACTGATGATCACATCTGCACCACATTCCACAGCTTCCTTTACATGCTCTTTATAATGTTTCAGCGCTACCATAATATTAACACCGACCAGCCCTTTTCCCTTGGCAATCTCCCTTGCCTTCCATATATGCTTTCTTATTGCCTTCAGATTGCACCCCGCCTGGTCTTTTTCAAAGCCAGCCTCATCATATCCGATCTGAGCTGTGGAAATAACTCCCACTCCTCCTTCTGCTGCCACTGCGCCAGCCAGGGAGCTACGGCTCACTCCCACGCCCATTCCCCCTTGAATAATAGGAAGTTCTGCCACCTTATCTCCAATTTTCAAACATCTCAAACTGCTTTTGTATTCTCTATCCAAAACAATATCCTCCATGCTTTAATTTAGTTTGATTTTAAAACTATTTTAGTATAAAGCATTATTGTTTTTATGTCAAGTTTTACTTTTATTCGACACTTTATTATGTAGTTTTTATTACTACATATTCGGAAGTTTTCCCTATAAAAAGGAATCCCCTTGCAAGATTTGCCGCCTGCAGCAGACCATCCCCCTCATCTGCATTTCCGTTATTTCCTCTCACTGCCTGGAAAAGCTTTTTTGGGTAATAGGAATTTGCTGCAGAATCGTCTGCTGCATCAAAAAAAGGCCATGCATATCCGTTTGATACACATAGCCTTCGCTTTCATTTTCTTTACAGCTTTTTCATTTCAAAAAGATTAAAAAATCTTCAAAATATCATTATACATAACTACAACCATCAAAAGCATCAGCACCATCAAACCTGCAAAATGAACCATGCCCTCAATCTGTCTGTTCACCGGTTTTCTCCGAATAGCCTCGATAATCAGAAATACAAGCCGGCCACCATCCAGTGCAGGAAGCGGAAGAAGGTTCATAACACCAAGGTTTGCAGATAAAAGTGCTGCCATATACAGCATATTTACCCAGATAGTCAGCATGCCCTCACTCTTACTTGCCTCATAGGTGCTGCCAATTGCATCAACTACGCCAACCGGACCGCTTAAATCCTTTACGCCCAGCCCGCCGGTAAGAAGCTCTTTCAGGCTGAGTAAGGTAGAGCGGATCATATATTTTACTTCCAGCGTTCCATACTTCAGCACTTCAAATCCCTGTGTCTTCGTGTACGCCAGATTATAAGAAAAATCAAGTACTGCTGTGCGGGACTCCGATGGAGTTACCTCAGCGTTGTATTCCAGGCCATCACGCTCATAAGTTATGGTCACAGGCTCACTTGTGAGAGGATGCTCTGCAAGATATGCAGTATAATCGTCCGAACTCTCCAGTCTGGTGCCATTAATGGAAGTAATCACGTCCCCAGGCTCCACGCCAGTTTCAGATAAGCCCATTCCCGGAATCAGGGATGCCACCTCAAGAGAATCGGTACTCTTTCTGTTAAAGCCAAGAAGGTATCTCACCTGTACGTCTGGTTTGAAGGCCAACTCCACATCTTTGCCATCCCTCTCCACAGTCATATGAATGGTCTCATCCTCCTGTGGATTATTCAGATACATATACAGATAAAGATCTCTTGCCAGATCAATATGATACCCCTGATATTCTTTGATAATATCCCCTTCCTGAAGACCAGCTTCAGCCACAGTAGAACCACTCTCCACCTGCGTAACCTCTGCCGGGTCATAGCCCACCAGCGTAACAATGAGCACTGCAAACACAAAGGCCAGGATAAAGTTAAATACCGGTCCTGCTGCAACTGTAGCGATTCTTCCCCACACTGGTGCACCATTGAAAGTCCCCTTGGACTCATCCTCCATATCTTCTCCCAGCATGGCACAGGAACCGCCAAGAGGCAAAAGCTTCAGAGAATACCTGGTTCCATTCTTCTCTGTGCTAAGCAGCCTTGGTCCCATTCCAAGGGAAAACTCCGTTACTACGATCTTATTTTTCTTTGCAAGAAGGAAATGCCCCAGCTCATGAAAAAGAATGATCGCACTGAAAATCAATAATGCCAGAATAATCTTCAACCTACCACCTGCTTTCAATCCATTTATAAGTCTCGTCTTCTACTGCCAGTATCTCCTCCAGCTCCGGATTCCGGATCACTGTATGTCTTTCCATAGACTGTGCAATAATGTCGTAAATATCCAGAAAGCCGATTTTTTCCTGTAAAAACTTCTTCACAGCCAGCTCATTTGCTGCGTTAAACACAGTAGGCATACTGCCTCCTTTTCTTGCAGCATCCATAGCCATTGGAAGCCCCAGGAATGTGTTCATATCCGGATCTTCAAAAGTAATCTCTTTCAATTTATGGAAATCCAGTCTCTCTCCATCCAGATATCTGCGTTCCGGATAATAGAGTGCGTACTGGATTGGAAGCCGCATATCCGGAGTTCCAAGCTGCGCCATAACCGCACCATCTTTAAACTCTACCATCGAATGGATAATGCTCTTTGGCTGGACAACAACCTGAATATGATCCAAATCCACATCAAACAGCCATCTGGCTTCCATAACCTCCAGACCTTTATTGACCAGGGTTGCAGAATCTACTGTGATCTTCTGTCCCATTACCCAGTTCGGGTGCTTCAGGGTATCTGCAAGCGTCACATGTTCCAGTTCTTCTCTTTTTCTTCCACGGAAGGGACCACCGGAAGCTGTGATCAGAAGCTTCTCAACCTGCGCCCGCTTTTCCCCATGAAGAGCCTGGAAAATAGCACTGTGCTCACTGTCTACCGGAAGGATCTGAACTCCATGCTCTTTTGCCATCGGAATGATCAGATGACCTGCTGTTACCAATGTTTCTTTGTTTGCAAGGGCAATGTCCTTGCCCGCCTTGATTCCCTCCATTGTAGGACGGATTCCAATCATTCCCACAACAGCGGTAACCAGAATGTCTGTCTGGGGCATACGCGCAAGCTCCAGAAGTCCCTCCATACCAGACACAATTTTTACATCCATATCTGAAAGGCGGACAGCCAGATCCTTTGCCGCATTTTCATCCCACACTGCAATCAGCTGAGGATGAAACTCTCTTGCCTGTTCTTCCAGCATTTTCACATTTCTTCCTGCACTGATTCCCAGCACCTCTATATCGCCGTTAGCTCTCACTACATCCAGGGTCTGTGTACCGATGGAACCAGTTGAGCCTAAAATTGCAATTTTCTTCATTTGAAATTCCTCTCAGTCCATTTCAGGGACAAATCACATCTTATCATTTTCACACTTCTTATTCCTTTATGCCTCCCGCTGCCAATCCGGAATCAGATTCCCAGCACAAGCTTCGCCAGGAAATAAATAGCCGGAGCTGTAAAGATCACACTGTCAAATCTGTCCAGGATTCCACCGTGTCCTGGGATCAGTTTGCCATAGTCCTTGATTCCCTGATTTCTCTTAATAGCAGAAGCAGCCAGGTCTCCAACCATGGAGATCAGTGCTCCGACTGCACAGATCAGCGCATACTCTGCAATCTTTCCGCCAGTTGCTGCTGCATAAATTGCGCCCAGAAGCGCAGCGCCTGCCACGCCGCCTACTCCACCTTCTACTGATTTCTTCGGGCTGAGGATTGGTGCCATTTTGTGCCTGCCGATCAGCATTCCCACACAATATGCGCAGGTATCGCATCCCCAGGAGCATAAAAAGATCAGCCATACCAGAAATTTTCCATCTGGAAGGTTCCGGGTAAGATAAATAAAGGAGAGCATCACAGCCACGTATACCACCCCAAAGAACGCCGGCATTACCTGATCTGCCTTGAACTTGGGATAAGTAAATACGTAAACGAACATAAACATCATGAACGAAATGATCACGCCCATCATTCCATATTTTTCAAAATCCAGCGACATCAGCACATAGTAGATCACAGCTCCAAGATAGCCTGCAATTTCCAGAGCATTAAAATGGTCTTCCCGGACCTTCATAACCTTATAAAGCTCCTGCATTCCGATCAGAGAGATCCCAAGCAGTGTAAAAAACAGCACATAACCTCCACTGATAATAGTCAGAAGCGCAACTGCGACCAGCACAATACCGCTTAAAAGACGTGTTTTAAACATCTTACTCCTCCTTCACACCGCCATATCTTCTGTCTCTTTGATTATATTTCTCAATAGCCTGTACTAATTCTGCTTTATGGAAATCCGGCCATGCCACGTCTGTAAAATAAAATTCCGTATAAGCCAGCTGCCACATAAGGAAATTGGAAAGTCTCTGTTCTCCGCTGGTGCGTATCAGAAGATCCGGATCCGGCACTCCTGCAGTATCCAGGTAGCTTCCAATCGTATCCTCTGTGATCTGATCCGGAGAAACTTTTCCATCCGCCACATCCTGTGCCATCTTTCGCATTCCTCTTGTAATCTCATCGCGGCTTCCATAATTCATGGCAATCTGGAAGTACAGCTCATCATAATCCTTGGAAAACTCCTCCAGTTTACGGATGCTTTCCTGAATATCCGGTGCAAAAGCAGAGATGTCGCCGATAATTTTGATTTTCATCTTATTATCCCGGGATATCTTGATACATTTCTTCAGATAGCTGCGAAACAGCTTCATAAGCCCGTCCACTTCTTCTCTGGAGCGTTTCCAGTTTTCCGTGGAAAAAGCATATACTGTCAGATATTTCACGCCCAGATCTTTAATATCATAGCAGACCTGCTCCAGATTGGCGCAGCCCTTAACATGTCCATAGCCACGAGGCAGTCCCTTTGCCTTTGCCCAGCGGCCATTGCCGTCCAGAATAATGGCAATATGATTGGGTACGTTCATATTTTTCTCCTTGTGTTTTGTTTTTCTTTTTTCGTTATAAGCGTTCAGATTATTCGTACAATTTCATACAAAAGGGCAGAAAAGAGCTCTTTTTAAAGAGCTCTTTTTGCTGTTTCTTTATAAAAGGATCCTGTTTTGCAGATTTTTAGTCCAAACGGCTCTGCGCTTCAGGTAATATGCCCTTATACAGTCATAATCTCCTTACCTTTTGCTTCTACTGCAGCATCTACATCCTTGATGTATTTGTCTGTAAGCTTCTGAACTTTGTCCTCTAACTCTTTGATCTCGTCCTCAGATACATCCTCTTCTTTTTTCAGCTTCTTGTATGCATCGTTGGCATCACGGCGGATGTTGCGGACAGCAACCTTAGCTGCCTCACCTTTTTTCTTAACATCTTTAACCAGATCTTTACGGCGTTCCTCGGTAAGCTCCGGGAAAACAAGACGGATTACTTTTCCATCGTTATTCGGGTTCAGACCAAGATCAGAAGTAAGGATTGCTTTCTCAATTCCCTTGATCAGGCTGGATTCCCATGGCTGGATCTGGATCATACGAGCTTCCGGAACTGTGATATTTGCCACCTGCTGAATCGGTGTAGGGCTTCCGTAGTAATCTACTGTCAGCTTGTCAAGGATATGCGGATTGGCACGTCCTGCACGGATAGTAGTCAGCTCTGCTTCTAAGCTGCCCAATGTCTTTTTCATTTTCTCTTCATACTTCTGAATTCTTTCATCCATAAAATTAATCTCCCTCTTTATGATTTTCTGCCGGTAGCAGTATTATCCTATTTTCTGCGCAACGCGCTTATACAGTAACCTTTGTTCCGGAAAATTTTCCGTGAACGGTGTTGATAATGCTGTTCTCCTCATCAAGAGCAAATACCAGCATCGGCATTTTCTGCTCCAGACACATAATAGAAGCTGTAAGATCCATAGCTGCAAGCTTCTTGTCAACAACCTCCTGAATAGAGATTTCATCGTACTTCACAGCGTCAGGATTTACCTTCGGATCGCTGTCATAAATACCATCAACTGCCTTAGCCAGAAGAATCGCATCGGCCTCAATCTCAACTGCACGAAGAACCGTAGCTGTGTCAGTAGAGAAATACGGATGTCCTGTACCGCCTGCAAAGAATACCAGCTTGCCCTGTGCAAAGCTCTCTTCTACACTGTCCTTGGAATACAGTTTTGTAAATGCACCACATGCAAATGGTGTATAAATCTCAGTCTTCATACCTGTATATCTGCAAAGGTCAGATACATAAATACAGTTCATAATAGTAGCAAGCATACCGATCTGATCTGCCTTATTGCGGTCTATCGTCTCACTGGTACGTCCTCTCCAGAAGTTTCCACCGCCGATCACAATGCCGATCTGTACTCCCTCATCAGAAATTGCCTTGATCTGCTTCGCTACTGCAAGAACAGTTGCCTCGTCAAATCCTGTTTTCTTCGGTCCGGCAAGAGCCTCGCCGCTTAATTTTAATAAAACTCTTTTCATTTCCATGCTTTTATCCTGCCTTATTTTTTATTCTTTTATTTTACCATACTCCGGCAACAACCTCATTTCCGCTGTCATCAACAGTGGTAGAAACTGTGAAAGAGTCATAATAATGATATCCTGTCTCTCCGGTCTCCGGCTCGTTCTCATAATCACTTCCGTTAGCCTCTCCCAGTGCTGCAACCAGACTGGAAAGCGGCTGTCCGATATACTGTTTCGCCTTATCTGCACTGGAATCATCCGGTGCTGTATTACTGCCGCCACTATTATCCGGAGTACTTGTAGGCTGCGGTGCAGATGTAGGTGCAGCAGTAGGACCTGACTGCTGCGGCGCAGATGTAGGCGTTGGTGCTGTATCCGTTTCCTGAGAATCATCCTCAGAACTGTCTTCGCTGTCATCAAGACCAAGACGCGCCATCACTTCACTCAGGGTAGAAGTTTCTGTCTTACTCGTTCCTGTCAGATAAGTAGCATAAGGAATTCCATCCTCAGCAGTTCCATCCATATGAAGAGTGATCTTTGAAATTGTCTTCAGCGGAAGCTTACGGAAATAGCAGTCTGTATAATCCTCGTCCTCATACGTGATCCGGATGTCATAGCTTGTCACCGCATTTCCATCTGCATCCTTCTCGTCCGGCTCATAATAGTAAAGAGCCTTGTCGCCATCATTCAAAGTAAACAATCCATTAATCAGCTCTGTGCCCCAGTCATCATCGTCATCCGTAGTCGGACGAATGTAAAGTCCCTTCACAGCAGCTCCGGTACCGTTCACAAGAATCAGCCTGGAAGCTGTGGAAGTCTTATCACCAATCACATTCTTGATATCTGCATCGTCAGATTTCTGCATATCTACCAGGGAACTGTCATCACTTGAAGCTGTATCTGTATTCTCAGCAGGAGCCACGGTTACCTGGTCATCCTTGCCTGTATCTTCAGTCTTTTTTTTGCCACATCCAGCTGCTGCCAAAGCAGTGACCAAAAGTGCTGCAAGAATCACATAACGTTTTTTCATAATCTATATTCCTCCCACAAAATGGAATTAAACTCCTCTAATATCCACTTTTTGTTCTCCATTATTATTACAGAGTATGACAGACTTGTCAACCGAACGCGGGATGATTTCATACAATTTTTAAACTTTTCGTTACTGTTCACTCCGTTCACAGTAACACGCTTCGCGATGCACAGAAATCATGCTTTGCACGATTTCGCGCCGCAACTCTCGGGTTTCTTTTCCCCATTCTCTCTGGTGCCTTCACCGGGAAGGAAGATCCTGCGTACTTCTTCTGTGAACAAAAAGAGCCAGGGACAGTTTTCTCTATCTCTGACTCAAATAGTTTTTGACAACATGTCTCAATGTTTAAAACCCGGCGTCTCTTCGCTCTTTACGCATATCCCTGCGGAGCAGAGCTGCCTCATGGCGACCTTTCTCTGCTTCTGTGTGGATAATAAGGCCGGGGATTCGGGTAGGACGCTCATTCTTATCCACAGCTACCATCACAGAAAAAGCACGGTTCACCAGGTAACGCATTCCATCACCGCGCTCCACATAGGAATCAATTTCCACTTCCATGGAGGTATTTCCCACATAGGTCACATAGCCGATCATCACAAGGATCTCGCCCTCGTAAACGGGCTCCTTAAACTGCAGATTATCTACAGCTGCAGTTGTAACACGGTAAGTCCCGCAATGACGCATAGCAACCACGCCAGACACCTCATCCACCCACTGCATCAGCATTCCTCCAAACAATCTGCCGCCGGCATTTAAGTGCTGGTGCATGATCAGATGAACCTGCTCCGTTCTGGAATCCTCTACGGTTTTCATCAGGCGGTTTTCTTTTGTTATTTCCTTTGCTTCCTGTGTTTTCTCTTTTGTTTTCTCTTTTATTTTCTCTTCCATAGCCAACCTCTTTTTACTGTTTTCATGCTGCCTGTACAGCGAATATTAAATAAATACCATATTGACCTGTCTGACTTTTTATATGCTGCATCTTTACAGCTGATCCCCTATAAATGTTTAACAGAAATTTACGAAAGCCGGGAATTTTTCATCATAAAAATTCCCAGCTCCCATTGTTTTTAATATAAATTCTTCACCTTGAAATCACGCTCTGCTTCTCGTCTCTGATCTTTCTTAGCGATATCCTGACGTTTGTCATACAGTTTCTTACCTCTTGCCATACCAATTTCCACCTTTACAAGGCTGTCCTTGAAATAGACCTTGATTGGCACAAGGGTAAGACCTTTTTCCTTCAGTTTGGCTTCCATCTTGTTGATCTCACTGCGGTGAAGGAGAAGTTTACGGATACGAAGGGGATCTTTATTGAAAATATTGCCTTTTTCGTATGGGCTGATGTTCATTCCATAGATATAAACCTCCCCATTCTGAATCCGCACAAAAGATTCCTTGACGCTGCATTTTCCCATACGCAGGGATTTTACTTCTGTTCCTGCCAGGGCAATTCCTGCCTCATACGTGTCTTCTATAAAATAATCGTGAAATGCCTTTTTATTATTTGCAATCAGTTTGATTCCTGGTTTCTTTGCCATAAGTTCCTCCCTATATGGATTTCCGCCTGCAGGCGGGCGCTCAAAACAAAGGGTTGCTGTTCTAGAGCGTAGTTTCTATGCATCGCAAAGCGTGTTTTGATCGCAGAATGAACAGTAACTTCTAATTACCACTCTTGATCCTCTGCCAGAACAAAATCCACAGTCTTCAGCATGGTATCTGCATCCGCAACTCTCACACGCACCTTCTGTCCCAGTGCAAACACCTTGTGTGTCACATCGCCGATCAACTCGTAAGCATCCTGATCAAAGGTGTAGTAATCATCCCTCAGTGTATTTACATGAACCAGTCCCTCTACCGTATTTGGAAGTTCCACATAGAAGCCCCAGCCAGTAACACCGGAAATGATTCCTTCAAATTCTTCCCCAATATGGTATGACATATATTCTGCTTTTTTCAGCTTGTCAGATTCTCTCTCAGCTTCGTCCGCCCGGCGCTCACACACACTGGACTGGCGTGCCACATCTTCCAGAATCTCTTTATAATGCTCTGTTTTTCCCTCTCTTTCCAGACGTCCCCGAAGCTTATCCTTAATAATCCTGTGAATCTGAAGATCCGGATAACGACGGATTGGAGAAGTAAAATGGCAGTAATATTTCGCTGCAAGTCCAAAATGGCCGCTGCATTCTGTAGTATACTTCGCCTGTTTCATGGTTCGAAGAGTAAGGCGGCTGATCTGTGGCTCGTTTGGAAGTCCCTCAATGCTCTCCAGAATAGTCTGGATTTCCTTCGGGGTAATCTCCTGTCCATGCTTCTGCACCGGCACTCCCTGATTATGAAGAAGTGTGAGAAGGCTCTCCACTTTCTCGGGATCCGGTGTCTCATGGGTACGATAAACAAACGGCATATCATCCCTGCAGCACTCCTCTGCCACAGTCTCATTTGCCATAAGCATAAAATCCTCTATGATCCTTGTTGCCACATTTGCCTCATATGGCTTAATGTCAATGGCTCTTCCTGCTGCATTTAAGATAATCTTGCTCTCCGGAAAATCAAAATCAATGGAGCCTCTGTGATGGCGGTTTCCACGAAGGATTTCAGAAAGCTCTTTCATCAGGAAAAACATGGGAACAAGTTTTTCATAGCGTTTCTTTGCCTCTTCGTCAGTATCCTCCAGAATGTTTTTCACATCTGTATAATTCATTCTCTCATCTACACAGATCACAGTCTCTGCAATCTTATGGGAAATCATATTTCCTTTTTTGTCAATATCCATAAGACAGCTTAAAGTAAGACGATCCTGCCCCTGGTTCAGAGAACAGATTCCGTTGGAAAGCCGTACCGGAAGCATGGGAATTACGCGGTCTGCCAGATATACACTGGTTCCCCGCTTCAACGCCTCACGGTCAAGGGCACTTCCTCCCTGTACATAATTGCTTACATCTGCAATGTGAACACCAAGATGATAGATGCCATTCTCCTTTGTCAAAGTAACTGCATCATCCAGATCCTTGGCGTCTTCTCCGTCAATGGTGACGGTCTGAAGATGGCGAAGATCCAGTCGGCCATCCCTGTCAGCATCCAGAACATGATCCGGTACACGGTCAGCCTGACGGATTACTTTATCCGGAAATTCGCTTGGAATGCCAAAGCTTTTTACAATGGCAAGGATATCTGTTCCAGGTGCACGGCAGCTTCCCAGATTCTCTACGATCTTACCTTCCGGATTGCGGTTCTTGCTTCCGTAGCTGGTGATTTCCACCACTACCTTATCTCCGTCCTTGATTCCCTGGGAATCTTTTCTCGGAATAAATACGTCCCTGGAAAATTTAGGATTGTCGCTTACCACAAAACCAAAGTCACGGCTGTTCTCGTAGGTTCCCACGATCTGGGTCATACCTCTTTCCAGAACTTTTACTACAATTCCCTCACGGCGTTTGCCTTCCTGCGGCTCTTTTGTGATTATAACACGAACCTTATCCTGGTGCATAGCCGTTCCGGTACAATCTTCCGGAATAAATACGTCGTTGTCTTCCCCCTCGATTTCCACGAAGCCAAAGCCCTTGGGATGACCGATGAAGGTGCCTTCCACAGATGGACTGTCCGGATATTCGTTGTACTTATCTTTTCCCCTGCCGTAACGATCGTCGGGCTTGCGGTGATCATACTTTCCAGCCTGCTTATCATTATATTTCTTATCGGAATGTTTCTCATCTTTCTTCCCGGTACGTCTCTCGGAGCTTTCTTCTGCATATTTCCCGGAACGTTTACCCGAAAACTTCTCGTCACGTTCTTCTCTTTTTCCACGCTGCTTCTCTTTCCCGCGCTTTCTTCCAGTTACTTTGGAATAACGTCCCTTGGAATCCAGGTCAGCCTTTCCCTCTGCTACCAGATCATCCAGAACACGGTACAGATCTTTCTTCTCGTCCTTTGAAAGGCGCAGAAGACCTGCAATTTCCCGGAAGCGCATAGGCTGGTACACTGGATCACCAAGAAGCTCCATCATAAATTTTTTTCGTTTGTCAAATTCTCTGTCTTTACTCAATTTTTCTCCTTCTTAATGCCTGTGTAAAAAATTAATCCCTTATGACATAAAAAACACCCTTGCGATCAGATCAACAAGAGTGTTTCCCAGTTTATTCTTAGAAATTCAGGTTCAGTACAACTGCCAGTACAAAGAACAAAACTCCCATAACTGTAGTTGCCTTAACAAGACCGCCCTCCATGGAACGTCCTTTGTTCTTACCCCAGTATGTGTCTGCAGCTCCGGCGATCGCACCAAGCCCCTGTGACTTACCTTCCTGCATAAGGACTACTACGGTAAGGGCAATACAATCTATAACAAAAAGAATTGTTAAAATCGTTCTTAAAATCTGCACGTGGTTACACCTCCTAATCAACTAGGAGATATTGTACCATAGCCAGCATTTGATTTCAACTCTTTTTTATCTTGAATTTGGACAAATTACGCTATCGTTTTTTTTATGGTCAGGCAAACGGATTCTCATACATCGACAGTCTGCCAAGCTGCTCATGGATTCTCAGAAGCTGATTATACTTGGCATTTCTATCTGAACGACATGGTGCACCAGTCTTGATCTGCCCCGCACCAGTTGCCACTGCAAGATCTGCAATAAAGGAATCCTCCGTTTCACCGGAGCGGTGGGAAATAACAGAGCGATAACCCGCCCGTGCAGCCAGTTCTACTGCCTCCAGAGACTCTGTCAGGGTTCCGATCTGATTTACCTTGATCAGGATTGCATTTGCTGTTCCAAGCTTTATTCCACAGGACAGCCGTTTGATATTTGTCACAAAAAGGTCATCCCCAACCAGCTGTACACGGCTTCCAAGCCGCTCCGTCATAGCTTTCCAGCCCTCCCAGTCATCCTCCTGCAGTCCGTCCTCTATAGAAACAACCGGAAATTCATCCAACAGATTTTCGTAATAACGGATCATTTCATTGGAATCCCGGATCACTTCTTTTCCAGTCATCTTACTCTCCCCAGGAAAATAGTAACCGTCTTTTTCTCCGTCATATAATTCACTGGCTGCCGCATCAATGGCAATGCCAATATCTTTTCCCGGCTCATATCCGGCGTTCTTCACAGCCTCAAGGATCAATTCCAGAATCTCCCTGGAATCCTTCAGATCCGGTGCAAAACCACCCTCATCGCCCACTGCTGTAGACAGATTTTTCTTTTTTAAAAGGATCTTCAGTGACTGATAAATCTCCACACACATGCGGATTCCCTCTGAAAAACAGGAAGCCCCAACTGGCATGATCATAAACTCCTGAAGATCCACTGTATTGTCCGCATGCCGCCCGCCATTCAAAATATTCATCATTGGTACTGGCATCCTGTTCGCATGACAGCCTCCGATATACTGATAAAGCGGAATCCGAAGTGCCATAGCGGCTGCCCTCGCCACCGCCATAGAAACACCAAGAGTGGCATTTGCCCCAAGATTGCTTTTATTGTCCGTACCATCTGTCTGGATCAGAAGAGAATCAATATAGGTCTGATCCAGTGCATTTTCTCCCAGAATTGCCTCCGAGATTTTTGTGTTTACATTATCCACTGCTTTTTGTACACTAAGGCCTTTATAATTTCCTTTATCTCCGTCTCTTAGCTCCAGTGCTTCGAATTTTCCTGTGGACGCGCCGGATGGAACTGCTGCACGGCCTGTATATCCATTGATTCCAATAACGCCTTCTCCAACTGTCACTTCTACCTCCACAGTAGGATTGCCTCTGGAATCCAGAATTTGTCTTGCGTGAATCTTCCGAATAGGCAAATACCGTAACATTTCCTTACCTCCTAAAGATTGATAACGGTAGTTTTTCCAACTATTCAGAGTTCTATGCAGGATTTCAGATTCTGTTTCTGCCTGAAGTGCTTAATGAACCTCAGAAATGGAATTAAATCCCTTATTTCTCAGACATGCCTCCACCTCACTGATATCCGGTACGTGGAGAACCATGATCGGAAGTCCGGTAGCACGGTTGAAAGACAGATACAGATAATCAATATTGATGTTGCTCTCCTGGAGACTGAGAAGCAGTTTGTTCAGATTACCAACCTCATCCTTTACCTCGATTCCAAGAACATCACTAAGCTTACAGATAAAACCAGCCTTTGTCAGCGCTTCTAACGCCTGCTCAGGTTTGGAAACAACCATACGTATAATTCCATATTCAGCACTGTCATTGGTAACAGAACCAAGGATATTAATATCCTCCTCCAGGAGGATTCCAGTCACCTTCTGCATTTTCCCTTTGATATTTTCCGCAAAAATTGATAATTGTTTCAGCATTTTCTTATTCCTTTCCATATTTTAATAACAATATTAATATTTTAATCGTAAAAGAAACTCAGATGCCGCCCAGGCAGATAATTTTCTTTCACAAAACAGACATTTCGCCTGTCGGCGACATCACTATCTATTCACTATATATATCAGCTCTTTATTTCTCAACGGGAACCTCAATCAGTTCCTTAGGAGAATGTGCCAGATTGCGGCAGCCATCCTCCGTTACCACTACCATATCCTCAATACGAACCCCTCCGAAACCAGGTACATAAATACCCGGCTCAACAGTCTCGATCATATTGGCTTTCAGAATGGTATCGTCAGAGGGAGACAGGCGCGGACTTTCATGGATGAAAAGACCTACACTGTGACCAAGTCCGTGGCCAAAACAGTCACCGTAACCAGCCTCTGTAATAATATCTCTCGCAACCTTATCCACACTCGCTCCGCTTACACCAGCCTTTACTGCTGCAAGACCGGCCAGCTGTGCTTTTAATACAACATTGTAAATTTCTTTCTGTTTATCGCTTGCTTTTCCGAGTACAAAGGTACGTGTCATATCGGAGCAGTATCCCTTGTATTTACAGCCAAAATCACAGGTAACAAAATCCCCTTCCTCCAACTTCTTATATCCTGGAATTGCGTGAGGCATGGAAGAATTCAGACCGGAAGCGATGATCGTGTTAAAGCTTAAATCCTCTGCTCCCTCTTTTTTCATCAGGTATTCCAGTTCTGCCGCAGCTTCCAGCTCTGTCATTCCTGGTTTCACGATTTTCAAAAATTCTGCAAATGCTTTGTCCCCGATTTCTTCAGCTCTTGCCAGGTACTCCAGTTCTTCCTCAGTCTTAATCTGGCGAAGATCATCGATTCTACTGCCAAGAGGTGTCCATGTCTGAACCGGCAGTTCCTTTCTGAGCTTATCAAAATCACAGCAAAGCATGGACTGATCCTCATATCCCATATGGAAATCGCCACTTACATTCTCCTTCTCCATGCACTCCTTCAGGATCGTCTGACGGTTATGCCCACGGCACTCTTCGATTACTGTGAAATCGCTCTCCTTGCCGGCCTGCTCCGTATAACGGGAATCTGTGATCAGCACCTTCTGGGCTGCTGAAATATATAAAGCGCCCTCGCCGCCGCGAAAACCGCTTACATGTCGCATGTTATACGGATCTGTGATCACAAGGGCATTCAGTTTCAATTCATCAAGAATTGCATTTAACATCTTTGCTTCCTCCTCATCTTCTGTCATACAGCTTCCCAGCACTTTATCACGTTGAAAAGCCATATTCTTTATAGTTTCATCATACCACATTATACGCGGAAATATTGTCTGAATTTTTAATTCTTTTCACACATATAAACTTTTTATTTTATATAAAATAATATTTTTTCAAATTATTTGTTGACAAACGAGAAGTAATCTGTTATAGTAAGCTCATAAAACAAAAGGAACTTAAAAATAAAAACAAAAAGGAGTGAGACCACCGAAAACATAAGTTCATTACTTATAATCTAAGAAAGAGAGGTACGGACCACCAGAAGCATAACGAAACATCTTAATTTTTAACACTTTAAGAAAAGCGAGGTACAGTCCACCAAGAACGTAAGCCTTAATTCCAATTGTTTTAAACGCATAATATATTCGGAAAGAGAGGTACCTTCCATTGGATATGGATCAGATTTAAGCCACCAGTAAACGTCGATGCTGGTGGCTTAATTAATGTCTGGATTTTCCTTTCATTTTCAGGTAGCTGCCTTGCCCTTATTCGCATGATTTTTCAAACACGCTCTGGCATAAACCTTTTATTTTCTCATATATCTGTAAAAAAATACCCGCGAGGTTTTCTCTTCATGAAATTTCCCATTTTTTCTTTTCCAGCACTGAAGAAAAAATTCTCTTCACATATTTCCTCTTTTTGCTCGAAAAAGCGCCCTGCGATCAAAGACTTTCTCCACTACGCCGGCGTTCCTCTCCTCTTCGCCCTGTCCTTTCTGGCCGGTTCTGCCGCCCGGGTGATCGTTCACCATTTTTCACCCCCGGAAGCAGTCGCTACTTCATCAGACTGCGCAAGCTGGGGACTCAGCTTCCAGGAAGAAGGAAAACGTCCTGTAGGAAATGCTTCCATTCAAGAGCTTGCTTCCTATAACGCCTACTTTGCAAAGGATACCCAGGAGAAAATACTCTACCTTACTTTTGACTGTGGCTATGAAAATGGCAATACACTGCTGCTTCTTAATGCATTGAAAAAACACAATGTAAAAGCAACTTTTTTCGTTGTTGGAAATTTCATAAGAGATAATGGAGATCTGATAAAAGAAATGGTCCAGGAAGGGCACATTGTAGGAAATCATACCCTCACTCACCCGGATATGTCCGGGATTTCTTCCCTGAATGATTTCAGGAAACAGCTGGAGGGTGTGGAAAATCTGTATAAAGAAACGACCGGAGAATCCATGACCAAATTCTACCGGCCGCCTCAGGGAATTTACAGTACAGCAAATCTGTCCATGGCAAAGGAACTGGGGTATAAAACCTTCTTCTGGAGTCTTGCCTACGTGGACTGGTATCAGGATAAACAGCCAACCAAAGAGGAAGCCTTCGATAAGCTTCTCACACGGATCCACCCAGGGGCAATTGTCCTGCTGCACAATACTTCTTCCACAAATGGACAGATTCTGGATGAACTGCTGACCAAATGGGAAGAAATGGGATATACCTTTGGAACGCTCAATGATTTCTGAATTTTTGCTTTCCTGGAACAGGTTTGAAAAAGGCTTTAATTATCTATTATTTCCAAAATAAATAACCGCCTGTACTCCAGGACCAGTATGAATTCCAATAATCGGGCTCATTGGCATAATAATAACCTGAGCCTGTGGTACAGCTTCCAGGATAGCAGCCTTCTCTTTCTCAGCCTGCTCAGCAGCATCACCGTGACAGATAAATACATAAGGATGCTCCTCATTTAATCCGGAGCTGATATACTTGGAAACGATCGTATTCATAGCAGCCTTGGAGCCACGTACCTTCTCCGGGATTGCCAGAGTTCCATCCTCCACAATACGAAGAATCGGTTTGATCTTCAGCTTGCCGCCGATCCAGGCGATTGTGGGGGAAATACGTCCGCCTCGTTTCAGAAAATCAAGATCATCTACTGTAAACCAATGGCAGATATGGAAACGATTCTCCTCTAGCCATGACGTATTCTCCTCCAGGGACATTCCTTTATTCTGGTTTTCTGCTGCCAGGATCACCAGGATTCCCTGTCCTCCTGTGGCTGCAAGAGAATCCACGCAGGAGATCTTACGCTCCGGGTACTCTTCCATCAGATCAGCAGCTGCAATGCGAGAGCTCTGCCATGTAGAAGTCAGTCCTCCGGAAAGGGAAATATAAAGAATATCCTTGCCCTCTTTCAGAAACGGTTCAAAACAATCGGTATATGTAGCCGGGGAAATCTGGGAAGTACTTCCGGTTCCACCTGCACGAAGCTTGTCATAAAAAGCCCTGCTGTCCCAGTTTCCCGGATTCCTGTGCGGACACTCCTCTCCGTTTAACTGGTATACCATAGGAATCAGATGAATCTGACCCTTATCTAAAATGTCTGCCGGAATATCTGCAGATGTATCTGTTATGATCACATAATCACTCATACTTGGTTCTCCTCATTTAATTGGCAATTCCTTATACCGTAATCGGTTAAGTGCTCCCATTATAGCATACTTCTTTTATGACGTGTGTGTTTTTTTACATTTTTGGTACTTTTGTAACGTTTTTCCCCAGAGTATGTTGGAAAAGCATTCCCGCGATCTGCACGCCCCACTTTGCGGTATATTTCGTCCGAATTCGGTTGCCGTAGCTC